>VAWU01000025.1:58460-153662 GCA_005888325.1 Actinomycetota bacterium | reverse complement strand
GAGGCGACATAGGTCTTATTTTAGGCGTCGACTCGTCGACGCAGTCCAGCAAGGTGGAGATTCGCGACGCCGATGACGGGCGTTTGGTGTCGGGCGGCCGCGCGCGACATCCTCCGGCGGGCCCGCCCCGGTCCGAGCAGGACCCGGCGGCCTGGTGGAGGGCGTTCGAGGCTGCGTACGCGGAGGCGGGCGCCCCCCCGGTGGACGCCGTGGCCGTCGCCGCGCAACAGCACGGCATGGTCGTGCTCGACGGGCGGGGCCGCGTGCTACGCCCGGCGAAGCTCTGGAACGACACCGAGTCGGCTCCACAGGCGACCGCGCTGGTCGATCGCCTGGGTGCGCGCGGGTGGGCGGCTGCGTGCGGCAGCGTGCCCGTGGCGTCGTTCACAATCACCAAGCTGGCCTGGTTGCGGGAGAACGAGCCCGAGGTGTTCGCCGCCGTGCGTCGGCTGCTCCTCCCTCATGACTGGCTCACGCTGAGGCTGACGGGTGAGGTCGTCACCGATCGGGGCGACGCGTCGGGCACCGGCTACTGGTCGCCGGTCGACGAGCGCTGGCGGCCCGACCTCCTGGCGCTGGTCGACGCCGACGTCGACTGGGTTGCGCGGTTGCCGCGCGTCGCCGATCCGGGAGAGGCCGTGGGCGACTGGAAGGGCGCGCGCGTGGCGCCCGGCACGGGCGACAACATGGCCGCGGCCCTCGGGCTGGGCCTGGCGCCGGGCGACGTCGCCATCTCGCTCGGGACGTCGGGCACGGTGTTCTCGGTGAGCGAGCGCCCGGTGGCCGACGCGTCGGGCGAGGTGGCGGGCTTCGCCGACGCAGCCGGTCGCTTCCTGCCGCTCGTCTGCACCCTCAACGCGGCGCGCGTCGTCGACGCCTTCGCCCGTCTGCTCGGTGTCGACCTCGCCGGCTTCGATCGACTCGCTCTCGAGGCACGCGATGGTGCGCGCGGGCTGGTGCTGCTTCCCTATCTCGACGGAGAACGCACACCGAACCGCCCCGACGCCACCGGCGTGCTCGCCGGTCTGCGAACCGATGTGACGCCCGCCCAGGTCGCGCGCGCGGCGATCGAGGGGGTCGTGTGCGGATTGCTCGACGGTCTCGATGCGCTGAAGGGCGTCGGGGTGGATGTCGACACGGGCCGGCTCGCGCTGGTGGGCGGAGGCGCCCGCTCGACCGCGGTTCGCACGATCGTCGCGAGCCTCACCGGCCGGCACGTGATCGTGCCCGTCGCCGACGAGCTCGTCGCCACCGGCGCGTGCGTTCAGGCCGCGTCCGTGCTGCACGGCTGTCCGCCGGAGCAGCTTGCCGCCGCGTGGAGCCTGTGTGGGGGAGAGGTGGTCGAGCCCGACGCGCGCGTCGACGCCGACGAGGTGCGGGGTCGCTATGCCGAGCGGCGCGACGCCGAAGCCGCCCGGCGAAGGGTGGGCCCGAGCCCTCGTTGCAGCTAGCCGCCGACGCGGACGTTGTAGTCCTTGATGGCGGCGTTGGCGCGCTGTGCGGCCTGGTCGATCGCCGTCTTCGGCGGGGTGCCGGTCGTGATCATCGCGGTCAGCGCGTTCTCGACCGCCTTGCGCACCCCCGCGTAGTCGCCGATCACTGGTCCCGCGGTGGCCGTGTTGGTGGCACCCGCCAGGAGCTGGTCGTACGCCACCTTGAAGCCCGGGACCTCGGCCCATCGCTTCTTGATCGGCTCGAGGTCGATGGCCGACTTGCGAATGGGCACGTAGCCGGTGCCGGCCGACCACGTGGCCTGTGACGCCGGCTCGTCGAGGAACTTCGCGAACCGCCAGGCCGCCTCCTGCTTGGCCGGGCTCGACTTGTTGACGATGTACATCGCAGCACCGCCCACGAGCACGCCGCCCTGGCCCAGGGGCCCGGGGAACGCCCCCACCCCGAGCGTGACCGACGGGTAGTTGCCGAGCACGCCGACGATCGTGCCGAGCGACGCCGAGCTCTCGATGGTCATCGCCGTGTTCGCGTTCGCGACCGCCAACAGGTGGTCGAACCCCTTGTTGGGCGTGCTGACGGCCAGCTTGTCCTTCACCATCGAAGCGAGCCAGGTGTAGATGTCGAGGCCCGCCTGGTTGTCGAACGTCACCGCAGTGGCCCGGCGTTGCCGGCCGTTGCCGTTGTTCACGTAGGGCTGCCCCGCCTTGGCCAGCCACTGCTCGGGGTACTCGGGTGCTCGCTTCAGGGCGATGCCGGCCTTGGCCGCGCCGCTGGCGACGATCTTCTCGGACGCAGCGCGGATCTCGTCGAAGGTGGCCGGCGGTTTCTCGGGGTCGAGACCGGCTTTGGTGAAGGCCTGCTTGTTGTAGAGCAGGACCAGGTTCGACACGTTGAACGGCATCGGCCACAGCACGCCTTTGACCTTGTAGTAGTCGACCACCCGGATGATGTGGTCGGAGAGGTCGTACTTGTCGGCGTCGACGCACGCTTGCGCGGGCAGGATCGCCCGGCTGTCGATCATCAGCTGGAGCGAGATGTCCTGGAGCTGCACCAGGTCGGGAAGGTCGCCGCTGCCGAGACCGGCCTTGAACTTGGTGAAGGTGTCCTCGTAGTTCGTCTGGTTGACGAGCTTGACGCGGACGTCCGTCTGTGAGCCGTTGAACTGATCGGTCAGCTGCTTGAGCGTGGTCTCGTTGGCCTGGGTCATGGCGTGCCAGACGGTGATGTCGACCGGCTTGCGCGGCGCCTTGGCGATCGCGCCGAGCGGGCACTTGCCCGCAGCCGCTCCACCTCCACCACCCGTGCCACCGCTGCCCTTGTCGTTGCCACTGCTACATGCAGCGACCAGCAGGCCGATGATCATCGCCACTGCTCCGATGCGCGACCACGGTCGAGACATTCGCTCCCTATCCCTTCACGGCACCGGCCGTCAGACCTCGGACGAGCTGCTTCTGGAACACGAGCAGCAGGATGAACAACGGCAACGCGGCGAGCACCGTGCCCGCCAAGGTGACGTTGATGTCGTTGACCGACTCACCCCGCAGTTGGCGTAGACCGATCTGCACCGTCCGGAGCCGGGCGTCGCGGGTGACGATGAGCGGCCAAAGGTACTGGTTCCACGCCGCGAAGAAGGAGAAGAGGCTGAGAGCGGCGATCATGGGACGCGCCAGGGGGACGGCCACCCGGGTCATGAAGCGCAGGTGCCCGTAGCCGTCGAGGGCAGCTGCGTCCTGGAGGTCGCGTGGAACCTGCAGGAAGGCCTGCCGCAGGAGGAACGTGCCGAAGCCCGTCGCGAGGAACGGCACCGCGAGCGCGAGATAGGTGTCGTACCAGCCCAGGCTCACGATCGTCTGTTGGTTGGTGAAGAACGTGACCTCGAAGGGGATCATCGTCGTGGCGAGGAACACGACGAACAGCGTCCGCTTCAACGGGAACCGCAGGAAGGCGAACGCATAGGCGGCCAGGATCGACGTCGATACCTGACCCGCGACGATCAGCGCGGTGACGATGAAGCTGTTCTTCAGGTAGTTGCCGAGGTGGCCGGCGTTCCACGCCCGGCGGTAGGTGCTCCAGTCGGGGTGCGCCGGGAACAAGCGGGGAGGGCGGGCCACGAGCTGCTCGGAGGGCAGGAGTGAGTTGACGACGGCGATGTAGAGCGGGAACAGCACCACCCCGGCCACCGCGGTGAGTATCGCGTAGCGCACGACCAGACGGAATCGCCTAGCGGCCATAGAACACGCGCCGTTCGAGGAAGGTGAGCTGCGCGATCGTGAGCACCAGCGTGATGACGAAGAGCGCGATGGCCAGCACCGAAGCTTCTCCGAGGTTGTTGTGCTTGAAGACCTCGTTGTACGCGGCGTAGACGAGGACATTGGTCCGGTTGTCGGGACCGCCCTCGGTCAGCAGGTCGATCTGGCCGAAGGCCTGGAACGCGGTGATCGAGGTCACGACCGTCGCGAAGAAGATGGTCGGGGAGAGCAGGGGCAGGGTGATGTTGCGAAAGCGCGACCACGGCCCCGCCCCGTCGACGTGCGCCGCCTCGAGCAGCTCGTCGGGGACGGCACCGAGCCCGGCGGAGATCAGGATGAAGGTGATGCCGAGGTGCTGCCAGATGAAGGCGATGGACACGGCCGGCAGTGCCCACGTCGGGTCCGACAAGAAGTCTCTCTGGCCCACGAGATAGGAGAGCAGCCCCACCTGTGGGTTGAAGAGGGTGACGAAGATCACCGAGGCCACTGCCACCGACGTCGCCACCGTCGAGGAGAAGATCGTGCGGTAGATGCCGATGCCCTTGAGGCGTTGATGGGCGAGCACCGCGAGCGCGACGCCGAGGATGACGCCCGTGGGCACGGTGAGGACCGCGAACAGCGCCGTCACCTTGAGGCTGTTGCGGAAGTCGCCGGACGAGAGGATGTCGCCGACCTGACTGAGGCCGGCCCAGCGTTTGGGCAACCCGGGAAACGGGGGGGTGCGGTAGAGCGCCAGGTAGAAGTTGCGGAAGAAGGGATAGAACTCGAAGGTCACGAAGGCCAGCAGCGACGGCAGGATGAGCAGATAGCCCAGCCCCGCCTCGCGGACCCGGCGGCTGAGCCGGCGCACCGGCCGCGAGGTGACGTCGACCGCGGGTACCAGCCGATCGAGGTCGCTCATGTGTCGAACCGTGCCTCGGTGGTGGCGTCGAACAGGTGCAGGTGGTCGGGGTCGAACGACAGGCGCACCGCAGTCCCGTCGGAGGGGGCCGTCACGCTCGAGGGCTGTCGCGCGGTGACGAGCTGGCCGTCCTCGAGCCGGCAGACGACGTGGCGCTCGTGGCCCAGCGACTCGACGACCGACACCGTGGCCGCGATCGGGCCGTCGCCGATCGCCAGGTGCTCCGGGCGAACGCCCAGGACGACGGCGCGGCCATCGGTGCTTACCGCGTGGGCGAGCGGGGCCGGCAGCGGGACGCGCCCGCCGGGCAGCATGACGACGACGCCCTCGGGCTCGTGGGCGATGGTGCCGGTGATGGTGTTCATCGGTGGATTGCCGATGAAGCGCGCGACGAAGAGGTTGGCCGGCTTCTCGTAGACGTCCTGCGGAGGTCCAACTTGTTGCAGCACGCCTGCGTTCATGATCGCGATGCGATCTCCCATCGTCATCGCCTCGACCTGATCGTGGGTCACGTAGACGAACGTGGTTGCCAGGCGCCGGTGCAGCTCGATGAGCTCGGCGCGCGTCTGGACGCGCAGCTTGGCGTCGAGGTTGGAGAGCGGCTCGTCCATGAGGAACACCTGGGGACGACGCACGATGGCACGCGCCAGTGCCACCCGCTGGCGCTGGCCACCCGACAGCTGGGCGGGACGGCGATCGAGCAGGCCGTCGAGGTCGAGGGTGCGGACCGCCTCGGCCACGATCGCCGGCCGTTCGTGCTTCGGGACGTTCCGCGATCGCAACGGGAACTCGATGTTCTTCTCCACCGTCATGTGCGGGTAGAGCGCGTAGCTCTGGAACACCATGGCGACGTCGCGGTCCTTGGCCTCCACGTCGTTGACGACGCGGGTGCCGATCCGGATCGTGCCGCCGGTCGGCTCCTCGAGACCGGCGACCATCCGCAGGGCAGTCGTCTTCCCACATCCGGAAGGCCCGAGCAGGACGAGGAACTCCTGATCCTCGACCTCGAGCGTGAGGTCGGCGACGGCGGTGAAGCTCCCGAAGCGCTTGGAGACGTCCAGGAAGGCAACCTGACCCATGTTCGGGGCGACAATAGACGGAAGCGCCGGCGGGACCGCGCCCCGCTCGGCCACCCACTGCTAGAGCCGGAGGCGCAGCACCTCGGCGAACTGGGGGTTGGGCCGGGCGTCGGTGTCGTAGGCCGCGCTCTCGACCACGACCGCCCACGTGGCGTCGGAGGCGTAGCGACGCAGGGTCTGGAAGCAGAGGGCCTCGAGCTCGTCGCGCCCGTTCTCGTCGAGCACCGCGTCGAAGGTCAGCTCACGGGGCAGCTCGCGCTGGCCACGGCTCACCGCCTCGGGCCAGACCGTGCGATGGAAGTCCTCGAGCAGCTTGGCCCGCACGATGTCGGGGTGTCCGGAGCGGATGGCGCGCACGAGGACGGGCCCCGAGCGGGTGCCCAACGTGCCTTCCGAGAGCAACTCGGCCGCCTCCGCCGACTCGGCCTCCGCCACCTGCTGGATGGTGGCCTCGCACATTCTCACCGAGCGGAGCAGCTCGGGCTCGCTCCGGATGCGCAGCTCGGCGTAGGCGCTGATGACCGCGACCCACGCGTCCTGCCAGACCCAATCGGGGACGGGGATCGCCTCGTGGCGCTTGCGCAGGATCACCACAGGTTCGAGTGGGCCGCGCGCCGCATCTCGACCAGCCGGCGAATGCGGTTGTAGGGATGGTGGGTGGGCAACTGGTCGATCGGGCCTCGCGGCGGTCGGAGCAGCAGCTCCCGGAGGTCGTAGGCCAGGCTGTACAACGCCAGGCGCTCGTTGAGGCGCGGGTGCGCGAACAGCTCCGGATACGACTCGCGCAACCAGACGGGCAGGTCGCGGTAGTCGCGCCGTCGCAGCTGCTGCTCGTAGTCCGCGGCGACGTTGACGCCGGGCTCCGCGCAGAAGCGCAGCAGCACGTCGAGGTCGAGGTCGGGAGGGCCGGGACGCGCCCACTCGAAGTCGAGGAGGGCGCTGATCTGGCGTCCGTCCCAGAGGACGTTCTCGAAGTGGAGATCGCCGTGGACGAGAGTCGGGGCGGCATGGTCGCCGTTGAGCGCGATCGCGCCGGCCCGCACGATGTCGGCGGCGTTGGCGAGCATCGGGGCGTCGACGTACGGGAGCCGGGTGGCCTGGTCGACGAGCTCGAGCGTGCGCGCCGGAGGAAGTTGGTGGGGGCACTCGAGCGTGTTGCGATCGAGGAAGGGCGGCCTGATGGCGCTCGGGCCGTCCTGAGGCAGGACGACGGAGTGGAGGGCCCGCATGGCATCCGCGAGCTGGCTGACGGCGCGACGCCGCTCGCTGTCGCTCATCTCACCCCATGTGCGGCTGAGCGGCCGGCCGGGCGCGCGGCGCAACAGCAGCCACTCGCCCACGGGGCCCCGCCCATGGCCCACGACGTGGGGGTAGAGCACCTCGATCGGCAGCACGGCGGCCACGTTGGCCTCGTGCTCCAACCGGCGCGAGACGGGTGAGGCGCTGATACGAAGGACGTACGGACCCGCGTACCAGACCTCGTTCAACGTGTGCGGCACGCGTTCGAGCGCCATCCTGTCGTCGACGCCCGCCTGCCGTAGCGCTCGTCGCGCCCGCACCAGCCCCGTCAGGCTCATTGCGTCCTCGAGATGGTCATGGGCGTCATGGGGCTGCTGTCGGTCGTCGATCGCGGCGCTACTCGTTGTACGGCATATCGGCACCCAAAACGAGGATCTGAACGCAGGATGAGCCGAGCGACCTACGGCCGGCCGGTCGATGTCCTACGGTGGGAAGTCCTACGCTGCGTAGTCGAGCTCCCGTAGGCTGAACGAGTGGAGAGGCCCACGCACACGCGCTCGCACACCGACACCCCCCGCCGGTGGAGGCGGCGCGGCGCGCTGGCCACCGCGCTCGTCGCCGCCACGATGGCTGCGGCCTGTACCTCCGGCACCGTCAACCAGGCCTCGCCCCTGGCGCTGCCGGCGACGACCGCGCCGGCGAAGCCCCAGAACTTCGGGCCCTACGCCGTCGGTGTGCGCACGGAGTCGTTCGTCGACACCAGCCGGCCGACCGATCCGAACCGCGGCGAGCCCGGGCGGCCGTCGCGCACCCTGCAGACGATGGTGCTGTATCCCGCGCAGGGTGACGCGAGCGACCGCGATGTCCCCGAGGCGCCGCCGGCTCGCGACGGCGGGCCGTATCCCCTCATCGAGTTCTCCCACGGGTTCACCTCGAACGGTCCGAGCTACACCGCGCTCCTCCGTCAGCTGGCGGCCGCAGGGTACGTCGTCGCCGCCCCCACCTTTCCCCTCAGCAGCCGGGGCGCCCCGGGGGGGCCGAGCGCCGCGGACTACAAGAACCAGCCCGCCGACGTGAGCTTCGTCATCTCCGAGATGCTGCGGCTCAACGGCGACGGCGCCAGTCTCCTGCACGGGATGGTCGACCCCGACAAGGTGGCCGTCGCCGGGCACTCGCTGGGCGCGATGACGACACTCGGCGTCGCCTACAACTCGTGCTGCACCGACACTCGCATCAAGGCCGCGGTCCCCATCTCGGGGATCGAGGCGTCGTTCCCGGGCGGGACGTTCGTCTACCGAGGGACACCGTTGCTGCTGATCCATGGCGACGCGGACGCCACCGTTCCGTACCAATCCAGTCAGAACGCCTACCGGGCCGCGACCCCACCGAAGTTCCTGCTCACGATCCTGCACGGCCCGCACACGCTGTTCTTCGGCCCGGCCGGCGCAGTGATCGTGAAGGTCATGCTGGACTTCTTCGACCACTACCTCAAGGGTCGCGACGGGAGCCTCGAGGCGATCACGCAGCAGGGCAACGTCGCCGGCACGACGGTGCTCGTCAGCACGCTCACGTAGCTGCGCCCGGCTCGCGCAGCCGGTAGATCGCGGAATGGCGGATGTGGGCGACGGGTCGGTCGCGGTTCGCGAGCAGCATCACGTCGAGCTCGACGACCTCGTGGCCCTTGCGCGTGGAGAGCCCCGAAACCCGCGCCCGCGTGGCCACCCGATCGCCGTCGTGGACGACCCCGAGGTTGGTGACGGCGCTCGCAGTGTGGATCCACGGCCCGAGGCGCACGTTGGCGGCCAGGACGTCGTTGGCCGCACGGAGCAACCAGCCCGGATGGGCGATGCGGTCGCGGGCGTACAGCACGAGGTCGTCGTCGAGCTGGCCGAGGAACCCGTGGGCGCGATCGGCGTGGAACCCCGCCTCGAGGCTGCCGAGCACGTCGAGCGCGGCGAGGGTCTCCGGGGTCGCCGGCGCCGGCTCATCGGGCAGGGGCGTCTCGGGGTAGTCGGCCGGGTCGGGCGGGGCGGCCGCGTCGGTCGTGGACGGGAGCGCGGCGCGGCCGGTGGCACAGACGGTGCCGGCGTCGTTGGTGGCGGTCAGCTCGAGCGCGGTTGGCTCGACGGAGGCCGCGTCCACCGTGACGGTGTCGCCGTCGTAGAACGGCTGGTGGAAACGGGCCGTCATCGTCCCGCGCTCGAGCCACGCGCGACCGAACAACGCGACGACCGGGTGGGTCATGTACGCGTAGACGGTCACGCCCGGCACGAGGCCACCGCGAAAGCCGTGCCGCTGCGCCACGTCATCGTGGTGGATCTTGTTCTCGGACTCGGTGGCCGCGTTATGGGCGCGCACGCGGTACACCGTCTGGGCCGCCATGAGGCGACGCTACAGTCCGCGGCCATGGCTCATGAGGTGCAGGGCGTCGTGGCCGCGGACCGGGGCCGGCCGGTCTCGCTCGAGACGATCGTCGTCCCCGATCCCGGGCCCGACGAGGTGCTCGTCCGGGTCCAGGCGTGCGGTGTGTGCCACACCGACCTCCACTACCGGGAGGGCGCCATCAACGACGACTTCCCCTTCCTCCTCGGTCACGAGGCCGCCGGCACGATCGAGGCGATCGGCGACGGTGTCACCAGCGTCGCGCCGGGTGACTACGTCGTGATCGCCTGGCGGGCGCCGTGCGGCAACTGTCGATCGTGCCGGCGCGGTCGACCCTGGTACTGCTTCGACAGTCGCAACGCGGCGCAGCAGATGACGCGTGCGGATGGCACTCCACTGAGCCCCGCCCTCGGCATCGGCGCCTTCGCCGAGCTGACCCTCGTCGCCGCGGGCCAAGCGGTGAAGGTCGACCCCGCAGCGCGTCCCGAAGCGGCCGGTCTCATCGGCTGCGGCGTGATGGCCGGCTTCGGTGCTGCGGTCCACACGGGCAACGTCGGGCAGGGCGACACGGTGGCGGTGATCGGATGTGGCGGTGTGGGCAGCGCGGCCATCGCGGGGGCGAGCCTCGCCGGGGCGCGACGCGTCATCGCAGTCGATGTCGACCCTCGCAAGCTCGAATGGGCACGCGGCTTCGGCGCCACCCACGTGGTCGACGCGCGTGAGACGGATCCCGTCGAGGCCATCAAGGGCCTGACCGACGGCCTGGGGGCAGATGTGGTGGTCGAGGCGGTCGGCCTTCCCGAGACCTACCGTCAGGCGTTCTTCGCGCGCGACCTCGCGGGGACGGTGGTGCAGGTCGGAGTGCCGGCGCCGGAGGCGACCATCGAGTTGCCGATGATCGAGCTGTTCGGCCGGGGTGGCGCGCTCAAGTCGTCGTGGTACGGCGACTGCCTCCCGTCGCGTGACTTCCCGCTGCTGATCGACCTGTACCTTCGCGGCAAGCTGAACCTCGACGGTTTCGTGTCGGAGACCATCCGCCTCGATCAGGTCGAGGACGCGTTCCACAAGATGGAGCGCGGCGAGGTGCTCCGGTCTGTCGTGGTGCTCTGAACGATCTGTCGACTAGGTGGTCAGCTGAGCCTCGGTGGGCTCCGCGCAGCAGAACCAGGGCTCGCTGAGGCGAGGGCGCCCGGCGGTCGCGGCGGTGGGGGCGGCACCAGGGGCACCCGACTCCCGCCACACGCGTCCGAACGTGGTCTCGATGCTCTCGCCCGCGTCGAGGCTGTGCTCGACCACGCGCGCCACGCGGACCTGCAGCGCGTCGACTGCAGGGTCGGCAGCCGTCCACGGGTAGCCGAGCAGCTCGGGGTCGTAGTGCCCCAGGTAGGGGAGGAGGTCGCTCCGGTCGAGCAGCAACGATCCCTCGGGGAGGAGCAGGCGGATCGTGTACTGCACGGGGTCGACGTTGTCGATGAGGTCATGGGTGGCGACGAACTCGAGCAACTCGACGACGTCGGCCATGGTCGTCCAGGGCGTGAACGGCAGGAACGAGGGGCGGATCTCGATGCCTTGCTCGCGCAGCAGCGCCACCGCTCGGGCCGCGTCGGCCGCGGTGTGGCCCTTGTCGAGCCGCCGGAGGATGTGGTCGTTCAGGCTCTCGAAGGCGGAGACGACGAAGAGGCACCCGGCGGCCGCCAGCTCGGGCCAGATGCCCTCGTGTCGCAGGATGAGCTCGACCTTGGTCGTGCAGTCGAACGTGAGGTCGGGAAAGCGCTCGTGAACGGCGCGCACCACGCGCCGCGAGTGGTGGACGCCGTTGAGGAAGTCGGGATCTCCGAAGGTGATGTGGCGCGCCCCGGCCGCGACCAGCTGGGCCACGTCGCCGACGACGGCATCGAGGTCGACGATACGGATGCGCCCGTCGTAGACGACCGGCACGGGGCAGTGGCGGCAGCGGTGGGCGCAGCCGTGGCTCGCCTCGACGTATCCGACCAGTCGATCTCCACCGTCGACCACCAGGCGGGCGTAGCGCTCGAGCGGGGGGAGCAGGTCGCGCCCGGGAAGGCCGAAGCGCGTGCGTCCGAGGTGGACGAGCGTCTGGTCGCCACCACCCGCGCGTCCCGACGCGAGGCCGTCGACCCACTCGACGAGAGCGCTCTCGTACTCACCCGCCAACAGCCGGTCGGCGACCGTCCCGAGGGTGTGGTCGCGGCTCACCGGCGCGTAGAGCCCGTAGAGGCAGATCGGGACGTCGGGCCGGAGGGCGCGCGCGGTGCGGGCCGCGCGCAGCGCCAGCCGCATGGCCGTGTGCATGGGCACCGAGAACGCGAGGGCGTCGGCCCAGGTCACCTGGTCCGGCGCCCACGGGTCGACGCTCAGGTCGAGCGCACGCACGTCGTGGCCCGCCCGCCTGAGCGCGGTCGCCGGAGAGGCGACGTGCAGCGGCTGGTGACCCAGCTCGTACGTCGAGATCAGGAGAACGCGCATGTCCCGCCCAGCCTAAGCGCCAATCCCCTTCTTCTTGTCGTACTCAACCGTCGTCACCACGGCTGTGTACGACAAGAAGCGATCAGTCGATGACGACGTCGAGACACGCGTGCGCGGCGCGGAGCGACTGCTCGACCTCGGCGGGCGTGGCGCCGCGTGCGAAGAGGAACCCGAGGTAGCGGTCGCCCTCGGGCAACGGCTGAACCGGTCGACCCGCATGGATGGTGATCTCGAGCCCGGCGATGCCGGGTACCGCGCGAGCGCGGTCCTGGCCGTGCACGCCGGCCAGCACGCCGGCGCGGGGGATCGGGAGCATCATCACGCCGGCGGCGACCGCCTCGCGCTGCACTCCGTCGAGCGGCAGGCCGAGCGCGTGCCGGAGGATGAGCTCCTCGAGGCGAACCCCCGCGCCGAAGCGCAGCGCGCGTGAGCACAGGCCCCCGATCGAACGGGCTGCGACCTCGAGCACGAACACCTCGTCGCCCGAGACGCGCAACTCCGCGTGGATCGGGCCTTCGCGTAGACCGAGCGCGACGATCGCGTCGGCGGTACGCGCGGCAATCGTGTCGAGCGCGGCCGCGGGCTTGCGGGACGGCGTGACGTAGATCGTCTCCTCGAAGTAGGGGCCGTCGAGCGGGTCGGGCTTGTCGAAGACCGTGAGCACGTCGAGCCGACCGCCGCGCAGCAGCCCCTCGAGGGCGACCTCGTCACCGGCGACGAACCGCTCGACGAGCAGTGGCCCGGCGGCGTCTTCGTCCGCGTCGTCGAGGATGTGGCGCACCCGCGTGGCGGCCGCCCCTGCCGCCGCCGGGTCGTCGACGCGGATGACGCCGCGACTCCCCGACAGCGACACCGGCTTCACCACGCACGGGAACCCGAGCTCCGAGGCCGCCGCGACCACGTCGTCCTCCGGCCCGACAACCCGGTACGCGGGCTGTGGGACACCGGCCTCGGCGAGGGCGCGCCGCATCAGCGTCTTGTCGCGCGTCGCGGCCACAGCCGCGGGGGCGTTGGCCGGAAGGCCGAGGCGGGCCGACGCCTCCGCGGCCACGAGCACGCCCTGGTCGTCGACGGCGACGACCGCGTCGAGTGGGGCTCGACGGGCGAGCGCGACGATGGCCTCCGCAGCCGCACCGGGATCGGAGAGCTCCAGGTGGAGGGCGCGGTCGCCCATGGCACCGGCCAACGTCTGACGTTGCTCCGAGGCCACCACCACCTCGACGTCGAGGGCGCGCGCCGCGTCGAGGAAGTCGGGCGCGCGGTACGTGGCGGAGGGCAGCAGCAGGAGGACACGGGCCACGGGGCCTATGATGACTGCTGCGATGAGCCCCGAAGAGCCTGAAGAGCCCGAAGACATCGAAGCGGGCGGGCCGGCCGCCGCCCCCGCCATCACCGTCACCGAACGGGCACGCGCGCTCGTGCTCGAGACGCGTGCCCAGGAGGCAGAGCCCGAGCGGCTGGCCCTCTGGCTCGAGGTGAGCGGCACCGCAGCGGGCGCGTACACCTACGACATGTACTTCCAGGCCATCGACGACGCCGCGAGCGACGACGTCGTGCAACGTCACGACGATCTCTCGGTCGTGATCCCGGCCGACAGCATCGACAAGGTGCGTGGCGCCACCCTCGACCTGTCCGGGCCCGGCTCGACGGGCATGGTGATCAACAACCCCAACCGCCCGCCCGACGTCGCGAGCCCGGGCATGGGTCGTCCGCCCGCGGACCTCACTGGGGACGTGGCGCAGCGGATCATGCAGGTGCTCGAGCAGCAGATCAACCCCAGCATCGCGGCCCACGGTGGCGCGGCGGAGCTGGTCGCGGTCGAGGACGACGTCGCGTACCTGCGCCTGAGCGGTGGCTGCCAGGGCTGCGGCCTCGCCTCGGTCACGCTCACCCAGGGCATCGAGGTCGCAATACGCGAAGCCGTGCCCGAGGTGGTGCGGGTCGCCGACGTGACCGATCACGCCAGCGGTTCGAACCCGTACTTCGAAGCGGCGAAGAAGTAGGTCGGCGTGCACGCCGAGCTCGACACCGTGCTGTGCGACGCGCTCGGCCTCGAGCTGGCACCGGTGGCCGTCGCCTTCCTCGATGCCGCGCCCGACGGCATCGACCACGTCGACACCGCGATGGCGGCCGGCTGCGGGTTCTGGCGGTTGGCGCGGGACCGGGTGTTCTACACGGAGGCGGCCGACCACGCGGGTTGCCCGATCGGGGTCCTCACCATGGGCCTCGATGCGGATCCCGACGTGCAGCACAAGGCCGGCGAGCTGGTCGCTCTGATGGAGTCGATCGCCTATCTGCAACCGGGCGAGGCGGCGGCGCTGCCATCCGTGCGCCCGGGGCCCTCCGTCATCGCGTACGGACCGCTCGAGCGCTTCCCGCTCGAGCCCGACGTCGTGCTCGTGACGTCCACGCCCGAGCAGGCGATGTGGCTGGCCGAGGCGGCCGGGGCCGTGCAGCTCGACGAGCCGGCGATGCACGTCCACGGGCGCCCCGCGTGCGCGGCCATCCCCCGTGCGCTCGAGTCGACCCGTCTCGAGCTCTCGCTCGGGTGCGCAGGGATGCGCACTTTCACTGCGGTCGAGCCGGGGATGCTGCTCAGCGTGCTGCCGGCGCCTGCGCTCACCGGCCTCGAGGAGCGGCTTCGGTCGGTCGCCGACGCCAACGAGTCGATGCGCGCCCACTACGCCGAGAAGCTGGGGTAGCGGTCTCCTAGGTGTCCGCCTTCTCCCTGCGGCGCTTGCGCAGGAGGTGCGCGGCGACGAAGCCCAGGACGATGAGTGCGAAGAGCGCGAAGCCGCCGCGGCTGAGGTAGGTCTCGATCACCCGCCACGAGCGCCCGGCGAGGTAGCCGGCGACGACGACGGAGGGTCCCCACACGATCGCGCCGATCACGTTCCAGAGGAGGAACTTCGAGTAGGGCATGCGCGAGTCGCCGGCCACCGCCGGGACCAGGGCGCGGAGGATGCCGACGAATCGACCCAGGAGCACCGCGCGCGCGCCCTTCTCGCGCACGTACTTGTGCGCTCTCTCCCAACGTTGCTCCCCGATCTTGCGACCGAACCACGTGCGCCGCATGCGTCCGCCCAGGAAGCGGCCGATCTCGTAGCCGGCGGAGTCGCCCATGACACCGCCGATCACGGTCACCACGATCACGAGGAACAGGTTGAGCTTCCCTTGGTAGGCGAAGAAGCCTCCGAGCACGAACAGGCCCACGAACGCGGACGCTTCGAGGGCGGTCAGCGCGCTGAGCAGCACGCAGCCCCACGGGTTCACGGCCTCGCCCAGGAGCTCCGAAACACGTGCGGCCATGGCGACGGTCTAGTCGCGCCCGAGAGCGAAGTGCGTGCTCCTACGAGCGCCGGGAGTCCGCCGCCTTCATGAGCTCCGCCAGCGCATCGTGCAGGTAGCCGACCAGGCTACGGAGGTCAGGCATGGTCTCGCGACATGCGACGATGCCGAAGTTCATCTGGTCGAGATAGCTCCACACCGTGATGTTGAGGCCGATGTTCTCGAGGATCGGGCCCATGGAGTAGATGGAGAGCAACTTCGCGCCCCCCACGTACAGCGGTTGCGGCGGTCCCGGGACGTTGGAGATCACGAGGTTGATCGGAGGGCGGTGGCGATCGGCCAGCCGCCAGCGGGAGTACATGCGGTTGAGCGCGGCGTAGGGGCGGGGCGGGGTGAGCTCGGACCAGTCGGCGAGCATCTCCACACCCAGGAGGTTGAGCTGTTCCTTCGCCCCCTTCATGACCTCGTGCACCGCTGTCACCCGTGCGACCGGATCGTCGAGATCGATCGGGACCGATGCGAACAGGTTGGAGACGCTGTTGGCCAGACGACCCTTCTCCTCGGTGCGCGTCGACACGGGCACGCCGGCGATGAGGGGTCGGTCGACCGGGTCGCCGCGCGCGTCGAAGTAACGGCGCAGCGCGCCCGCGCATGCCGCGAGGACGACGTCGTTGACGGTTGCTCCGAGCGCGGACTTCACCGCCTTCACCTCCTCGAGCGACAGCGAGGTGGAGACGTACCAACGGTGTGGTGTCAGCGCGGTGTTGAACGCCGTCTTCGGGGCGCTGAAGGGCAGGGGCGGGCTCACCGCGCCGGAGCGACGGCGACGGGCGACGGCACGGAAGCCCCCGAGCGTGCGCTTGACCAACGCAGGCACGCCGACGAGCGCGCGCAGCATGGCGACGATCGCCTGCCCGAGCAGCTGGGCCCCCGATGGAATGGCCTCGGGGCGCCACGGGCGCGCGGGGGGCGCGGGCGCGATCGCGTCGGGCACGGTGTCGAAGACGTTCACCAGCAGCTCGGCCGCCTTGACACCGTCGGCCATGCAATGGTGGATCTTCGAGACGAAGCCGATGGAGCCGTGCTCGAGCGCCTCGACGACCCAGAGCTCCCAGAGCGGGTGGCGGCGGTCGAGCTGGTGGCTGGCGATCTGGGAGACGAGCTCGTCGAGCTCCTCCTGGCCGCCGGGCGCGGGTACCCCGACGCGGCGCACGTGGAAGTCGAGGTCGAAGTCGGGGTCCTCGATCCACACGGGGTGGTGCAGGTTGAAGGGCACCTCTACCAGCCGGCGCCGAAACGGGGGGAGCAGGTGCAGGCGTTCGGCCAGCACCTCCTTGACCCCCTGGAAGCTGTAGCCGCCCGGCACCGTGGAGGGGTCGAGGATCGCGATCTTCAGCGTGTGCATGTGCTGGGTGGGGGTCTCCATGTAGAGGAACCCAGCGTCGAGCCCCGTGAGGCGCTCCATGACTGCGATTCTGGCACTCCGCCTAGAATCCCGTCATGGCCAGCGCGGCGGGGAACGCCTCATCGATGGCGGACTCGTAGATGGCGTGGCGTGACCGGCTCGATCTCGTACGGGGGCATGAGCTCACGTTGGGGACGCTGTTCGAGCGGCTCGAACGCGTACACGGCGACGCCCCTCTGGTGGAGGAGGACGGCGAGGACGGGCTGCGCCTGAGCTACGCGGAGGCCGCGGAGCTCACCGCGCGCTGGGCCGGTGCCATCCAGGCCAAGATCACTCCCGGCGACCGCGTCGTCATCGCGGCGCCCAACGGCTACGCCCTCGTGCTGCTGTGCGCCGCGGCCAGCCGCGCCGGTGGGGTGGCGGTGCCCGTCAACCCGAAGATGCGCGACGAGGAGGTCGACCATGTCGTGGCCGACTCGGAGGCCGCCATCGTCGTCCGCGACACGGCCGAACTCGACGGTGGCGCCGCCATCGAGGCCGTGCACGCGGAACCGGACGACGTCGCCGCGCTCTTCTACACGTCGGGGACGACCGGGAAGCCGAAGGGCGCGCAGCTCACCCACCGGGCGCTCGTCGGCCAGGCGGGGCGCGGTGTGCTGTTCCCTGCGCGGTTGCGACGCGACGAAGCCGTCACGGGGATGCCGGTCGCCCACATCGCCGGCTTCTCGATGCTCGTCCAGGCCGCGGCACTGGGCGTGCCCGTCTACCTGTTGCGCAAGTTCCGGCCCGACACCGCGCTCGACGCGATCGAGCAGCGGAAAGCGACCGTGTTCATCGGCGTGCCGGCCATGTACCGCATGATGGCCGAGGCGGGCGCGGAGACCCGCGACCTCTCGTCCATCCGCCTCTGGGCCTCCGGCGCCGACGCCATGCCCTTCGAGCTGGCCAAGAAGTTCCAGCGCCTGGGCGCCTCGGCCACGCTCCCCTTCATCGGGAAGTCGGTGGGCGAGGCGATGTTCGTCGACGGCTACGGCATGGTCGAGCTCGGCGGAGGCGTCGCCCTCAAGGTGCTGCCGCCGCTGCTGCCGGTGAGCGGCGCGGTCGCCATTCCCCTGCCCGGCTTCAAGATGAAGGTGGTCGACGACGAAGGCCGGCCGGTCGCCGGAGGCACCGTGGGCGAGCTCGTCGTGAAGGGCCCCGGCGTGATGCGCGGCTACCACGGCAAGCGGGGCGCCACCGACGAGGCGCTGACGGCCGACGGCTGGATGCGCACGGGCGACCTCGCCCGCCGCCGGCACCTGGGGCTGGTCGAGCTCGCCGGCCGCAAGAAGGACGTGATCAAGCACGGCGGCTACTCGGTGTTCGCGGTGGAGGTGGAGGCCGCGCTCGGGATGCACCCCGCGGTCGCCGAGGCGGCCGTCGTCGGGCTGCCCGACGAACGCAAGGGCGAGGTGCCGGTGGCGGCGGTCATCCTGCGGGAGGGCCACACGCTCACCGAGGCCGGCCTGGTGGCATGGGCCGACGAGCGGCTCAGCGACTACAAGGTGCCGCGCCGGGTGCTGTTCGTGTCAGAGCTGCCGCGCACGGGCACCGACAAGGTTCAGAAGGCCGAGCTGAAGAAGCAGTTCACCGCGGACGGCGCGACGTGAGCGACGCCGGCCTCCGAGGAGGGATACCGAGATGCCAGCCGTCTTCCTGATCGTCAGCGTCATCGGCCTGCTCTTCACGATCAACGCCTTCCGCCCGCTGCGTGTCGAGGTGCTCTCCCTGCCCGCGTTCTTCGCCGGCTGGCTCACGTCGGAGCTGCCGGTGCACCACCTCGTGTGGCAGATGGTGGCGACCGCGCTCTTCATCGCCGGCGGCGCGCTCGACGACTGGCCGGGCCTGGTGGGGTTGGGCATCACCGTCGTCTCGTGGTGCGGACTGGTCGTGCTCGTGGCACAGGCGTCACGTGCCGGCGCGGTGATGGAGGCGGCGCTGCAGGAGACGCTGGGCGAGGACTACCGGGCCGACATGGCACCCGAGCTGTGTGACGACGACGATCCGGTGCTGCGCTGGCAGCGCCTCGTGCTCCCGATCCGCACCCGTGATCGCGAGGTCGAGAAGGTGCGCGACATCGACTTCGGCGGGCAGGGACGGCGCAGCCAACGCCTCGACGTGTACCGCAACCGCGCCCGTCCGGACGGTCGTCCCGTCTTCCTCTACATCCACGGAGGCGGATGGGTCATCGGCGACAAGCGCGAGCAGGGGATCCCCCTCATGCTCCAGCTCGCGTCACGCGGGTGGGTGTGCGTGACCGCGAACTACGCGCTCAGCCCGAAGGCCACGTTCCCCGATCACCTGATCGATGTGAAGCGGGCGCTCGCCTGGGTGAAGGAGCATGTTTCCGAGTACGGCGGCGATCCCGGCTACGTCGTGATCAGCGGCGGCTCGGCCGGTGGTCACCTCGCGTCCCTCGCCGCGCTCACGCCCAACCGGGCCGAGTACCAGCCCGGCTTCGAGACCGCCGACACGACGGTCCAGGCCTGCGTGCCCTTCTACGGCGTGTACGACTTCACCAACCGCGACGGGATTCGGGGCCGGGGGATGGGCAAGTTCCTCGAGCGCACGGTGATGAAGTCGAAGCTGGCCACGGCGCGCGATGCGTGGGAGCGCGCGTCGCCGATGGATCAGGTGAACCAAGGCGCCCCCCCGTTCCTCGTCGTGCACGGGGCCAACGACACGCTGGTGCCGGTGGCCGAGGCCCGCAGCTTCGTCAGGCTGCTGCGCGCCGCGTCGGACGCGCCGGTCGTCTACGCCGAGTTGCCCGGAGCGCAACACGCCTTCGAGATCTTCCGGTCGGTCCGCACCCTGCACGTGGTGCGGGCCACGGAGCGATGGCTCGCGTGGGCCTACGGCACCCGGGCGGGCAAGCCTCGGTCGCGCGTCATTCGCGCCTGACGGCGGGGTCGCGATTACTCTGACGGCGCGTCAGATTCGAGCGATTCGGCGCGTCGGGGAGGTAGGCGCGGCGTGAACATCATGCGGGCAACGCACGACCTCGTGTCGCCCCTCCTTTCCGTTGTCACGCTTCCCGATGCGGAGCTCATCGAGCTCGGCGAGCGGGGGGTAGCGTTCGCCTGCGACATCCCCGGGCCCCGCCCCGACGCACCGGTGCTGTTGCTCGTGCACGGGTTGGGCGCCACCGCGCTGCTCAACTGGGCGCCGGCCTTCCAGTCGCTGTCGTCCCAGTTCCGGGTGGTCGCGCTCGACCTCCGCGGCCATGGCCGAAGCTCCGCGCCCGAGCGCCGGTTCCGGCTGTCGGACTGCGCCGACGACGTCGCCGCGGCCGCCCGGGCCCTCGGCATCGAGCACTGCGTGCTCGTGGGCTATTCGATGGGGAGCCAGGTGGCCCAGCTCGTGTGGCGGCGCCACCCGGACCTGATCCAGGGCCTCGTGCTCTGCGCGGCCGCTCGCAACTTCAAGGGCAAGCCGGGGGAGCGGCTGTTCTTCACCGCGCTACCCGCGGTCATGGGTGCGGTGCAGCTCATGCTCCCGGCGCCACCCGCCGCGGTGCGGCAACAAGCCGACGCGTTCGAGGCCGAGCCCGGCCCGACGGTTCGCCGTCTCCCCGGTTGGGCGTGGGAGGAGTTCCGGCGCACGCCACCGTCGGCCCTCTTCAAGGCGCTCTCGGCCATCGGCAGCTTCAGCTCGCGCGACTGGGTCGGTGAGATCGACGTCCCGACTGCCGTCGTCGTGATGATGCGTGACCGCGGGGTGCCGCCCACCCGTCAGATCAAGCTGGCCCAGTCGATCCCCGGCGCCACCATCCACCCGGTCGACGCCGGTCACGCCGCGTGCATGTTCGGCTCGCAGCGGTTCGTACCCGTGCTCCTCGAGGCCTGCGCTTCCGTGGCGAGCCGGATCGCCCACCCCCGATAGGCTCCTCGAGATGGATCTCGCCGCGCTCGAGGCGCTCACCCTGGACGACGCAGACGGCGTACCCCATCGCCTGGGCGACCTCTGGGTGGATCGCCCCGTCATCCTCGTCTTCCTCCGTCACTTCGGCTGACTGAACTGCCGAGCGCACGCGGCGCAGTTGCGTCGCCATCACGACGAGATCCGCAGCCGGGGCGCGGAGGTGGTGGCGATCGGCACGGGCGACGTGCGTTATGCGAAGGCGTTCGTGGCCGAAGAGCAGATCGACTTCCCCGTGCTGGTCGACGACGACGCGTCGGCGGCACGCGCGGCGAGTGTGCGCAAGGCGAGCATCTTCACCCTGGCGGGCCCGCGCTCGTGGAGCGGGAGCCGCCAGGCCCACCGCGACGGCTTTCGCGTGCACCGCTCGGGCAACCGTGTCACGCAGCTCGGTGCCACGTTCGTGGTGGGGCCCGGCTCCCACGTGCGCTACGCGCACCTCGACGCGCACTCCTCGGAACACGCACCGCTCGACGAGGTGCTGGCCGCGCTGCCTTCGCCTGGTTGACGGCGGCCGGCGGGGCTAACGCGTCCAAGCGTGCAGGCGGCCGTCCCATGCGCCGGCCAGCACCATGCCGTTCACGACGACCGGTGCGACGAAGAGCGCGCCGCGGACGTCGGCCGGCTTGCTCGACCAGAGGCGCTTGCCCGTGCGCGCGTCGAACGCGTGAAGTTGGTTGCCCAAGCCGTCGCCGTAGTACACGACACCGTTGGCGATCGTCGGCGCGGAGGTGACGCTGTCGTTGCGGCCGGCCGTCGTCTGCCAGGCGAGCTCGAGCCGGCAGTTGGCGCCGATCTTGAACGCGATCATGCCGTGCGTGTAGTTGCCGTCGGGCGGCGGCGTCGGGTTGGCCACGAAGAGGAGGTCGTGCTCGGGCCAGAACGCAGGGACCCCGATGAGCCGGTAGGGCGTGCCGGACACGTTGACGGTCTGCTGGGGGCCGCCGGCGATCGTGGCGCGGTTGTAGAGGTAGAGCGCACCGTGCTTGCGCATCGTCGCCAGCTGGGGCGGGCACCCCTTGTGCTGGAAGAGGACAGGCGTCGAGCCGAAGTCGTCGTCGTAACCGACGGTTGGCGGTGCGTGGCTCGCGAGTGGCGTCAGAGCGGCGGTGAGGCGGACGACATGGTTGCCGTATCCCGCGTTCTCCGGGCCGAGAGCGTTTCCTGTGGCGGCGAAGACGTCGCCGGTCCTCGGGTCGACGGAGACGCCTCCCCAGCCCCAGACGCTGCCGCCGAGCGGCGGCCCCTCACCGGTGATCCAGAAGGTGTGCGTCTTGGCCCCCGTGACCATGTTGATGCCGTAGATCCGGCCTTCGTAGGGACCGATGTCGCAATGGCTCGCGGTGGCGACGTAGAGCAGCCCCTTCCACGGCGTCGGCGCGCTCAGGACGAACTCATGGGTCGGGTCGTCGGTGAGCGTGACCGGCCAGCCCCGCACCTCCGCCCCGTTCGCCAGGTCGAGCCCGTGAAGCTTGCCGTCGGCCGTCGCCACGAACACACGCTTCCCGCGTCTGTCGATGGCGGCGCCGGCGGTGATGCCGAAGATGTTGTCGGGCGACTCGGAGCAGTCGAGGGTCTGGGTGGCGAACTGCTTCTTCCACACGATCCGCCCGTCGGCCACATCGATGGCGTAGAAGACGCCGTGCTCGGTGCCGACGTACGCGAGGTCGATCGCCTTCCCCCCGACGCGCACGCCCGCGGCGACCATCGCCGCGGTGTCGATGTTGGCGCCCAGTTCGACCGACCACCTCTGCTTCAGCTCGTCGACGTTGCTCACTCCGATCGTCGACTCGTGGGGGTTGAAGCCTTGACGCTCGACGCCGAAGCCCCACGTCGCCCAGTCGGTCGTGGGGCCGCGCGTTCCGCCGCTGGAGCAGGCGGCTGCGACGAGCGCGAGGCTCGCGGCCAACGCCACTCGACGAGCGACCCCGACCCTCCACCGCGAACTGCTCCGCACGAGCCTCCTCTGCCTTTGGTCCGGCGGAGCATAAGGCAGCCCGGTCCCGTGGAGGTGACAGACCGACGTGAGCGGGCCCCGGCGCATCGCCTACCGTGCGGGGGTGGCTCGGAGACGGCGCCTCGCGTTGGTGCCTGACGTGACCGTGCGGACACATCTGTTCTTGTTGACGCTCATCGCGGGCGTCGCCTGCTTCCTCTACTCCGCCCTGTTCTCGCGTGACCCGCTGATCACGCACGAAGGTCTCGATCTCTACTTCCGAACGCACGAGTACCTGAAGGAGTTCGGCAACGGCCACTGGGTGCCGCAGCTGTTGCCGGGTGCGGTACGCGGGGCGGGCTCGGCGTTTCCGACCTTCTACCCGCCGCTGGCATATCTCGTCGCGTCGCTGCTCTCGTTCGTGACCGGCGATCTCGTACGGGGGGTGAACCTGGCGCTCCTCCTCTCGGCCGTGCTGTCCGGATGGTCGATGTACTTCATGGGCGTCGTGGTGACGCGCAACCGGCTGGCGGCGGTGGTCGCCGCGGTGCTCTACCTCTCGTTTCCGTATCGGCTCGTCGACGTGTTCGTTCGCGGCGCGCTGGCCGAGTCGTGGTCGTTCGTGTGGTTCCCAGTGATCCTCGCGGGCACCTGGCGCGCCATCGCCGACCGGCGCACGCCGTGGTATCTCCCGGTCGCGTGGGCCGGCCTGGTGCTGACCCACCTGCCCACCGCGCTGTATTTCGGCTTCCCGTACGGCATCCTGCTGCTGTTGGGGGTGTGGCGTGAGGGATGGAGGGTCGCGGCCGGGCTGGCTGCCGCGTTCGTTCTCGCCCTGGGCTTGACGGCGTGGTTCCTCGTCCCGCAACAGAGCATGCTCGGCGATGTCGGGGCGTCGAGCGCCACTGCGCTCCACGCCGACACGGCCTTCGTGCAGCTCGGACGCGTGTCGCCCGGCAAGCTCCTCGGCGACTGGCGCAACGGCTGGCGCGGCCCCGACCGGGACTTCATCCTCCCCAACGGCACCGCCTGCCCGCGGACCTACTGCGGTCGATCGTTCGTGCTGGGTACCGGCCATCTCGCCATGCTGGCGCTCGTCGCGGTGTCGGCCGCGGTCCTGTTCCGTGGCTGGGCCCGGCGCCGGCGCGTGCCCGACGAGCAGCGGACGCGGATCTGGTTCGTCGCCGCCCTGCTCGTGGCGTACCTCTTCAACCTTGCCTTCGTGATCAACCCGCGAACGTTCCTCCGCTTCCTGCCGGGCACCTTCGGCTACATCCAGTACCCGTGGCGGCTCGTCGGCGTCCTAGCGTTCCTCGCCGCCACCATCGTCGCGATAGTGATCGCGTCGCGAGTGCTTCCGCGCTGGGTGACCGGGTGCGCTCTGGCGTTCACAGCCGTCGTCGCGGTCATCGTTCCGACCGTCCAGCGCGAGCCTGCCTTCTACCGCGGTGTCGACGAGCGCGACATCGAGCGTCTCCTCCCGTCACGTGGCGACCGGGGCTTCACCGTCGAAGGCGAGTACCTCCCGAAGCAGGTGAATCCCTACGACATCGGCCCCTACCTGATCGGTGCGCCCCAGGTGCGCGGCGACGGTCGAGTCGTGCGCTGGCATCGCGGCGGCGGCGACGTCGCCGTCGACGTCGACCTGCGCACGGACAGCACGGTCGTGTTCCCGCTCCTGTACTACGACGTGTACCGGGTGACCGCTGCAGGGCGGGGGCGCCTCCAGACCTTTTCATCACGCGGTCTCCTCGCGGCGCGCGTGCCGCCGGGCGCGACCGCGCTGCACGTCACGCACGGGCTCACCCCGGCAGGGCGGTTGGGCGCCGTCGTCACCTTCCTCGCCATGCTCCTTCTCATCACCGCGGTCGGGTTGCGCCGGCGCCGAGAGGCCCCGATGGTCGAGGCGGGCGCGACGGTGCCCGCGGACACCGGCTCGTCACCGGCGCCGGTCGCCCGCGCCCACCTGTGAGGGGGAGCGCCGTGTCACGGCCCCGTGCCTGGTGGAGGAGCGCGTATACGCGCAACGAGCGGTTGTGGTTGGCGGCGATCGTCGTCGTTGCCGTCGCCGTGCGCGTCGGTTGGGTCGTGTTGGCCGCACGGCGGGCGGTGATGGGCGACCCCGTCGCGTACACGTACCACGGCGCGCAACTGGCCAGGGGGCAGGGTTACCGGAGCTTCTTCGCCGCGTACACCACGCGCACGCCTCCCGAGCGCAGCGGCACGTTTCCGCCTACGGCCTTCTATCCCATCGGCTATCCCGCGGCGCTGGCGGTCGTCTTCTGGCTCGTGTTCCACACGCCGCTGCCCGACAACCTGCCGCGCGCGGTCGGCTTCTTCCAGGTGGCGTTGGGCGTGGGGAGCGTGTTGTTGGCGGCCGAGGTGGCGAGACATCTGTTCGGCTCGCGCGTCGCCGTCTACACGGCTGCGCTCGTGGCCGTGTTCCCGAGCCTCGTGTACTACACGGCCGAGGCCCATCTGGAGACGTTGTTCAACTTCCTCGTCCTCGCCGCGGTCCTGGTGATCGTCTCGGGACCGTGGCGCGACGTGAGTCGGCGCCGGCTGCTGGTCTTCGGCTTCGTGCTCGGGCTGTCGGCGCTCGTGCGACCCTTCTCGCTGCTGGTGCTCCCCGGGCTGTGTCTCGTGTGGCTGTTGAGTGGCACGCGCCTTCGTGCGGCCCTGGCCCGGACCGCCTGGGCCACGCTCGCGGTCGTCGTGGTGGTGAGCCCGTGGCTGGTGCGCAACGTGGTGGTGATGAAGGCACCGGTGTTCTCGACGGGGATCGGCGATGCGCTGTGCGACTCACGGCACCCGGGTGCCGGCGGGTCCTTCGAGGTGGCGGCGAAGTACTGCCTCGAGGGCTACGACCGTCTCCCGTCCGACCAGCGGGAGGTGCGGCGCAACCGCGACAACACGCGCAAGGCCCTGAGGTTCGTGGTCGAGCATCCGGGTGACGAGGCCCGGCTCATGTTCTGGCGCGGGTACTTCGCGTACCGAGACGACCACGACGCGCTGGCCGTCATCGCGGCCGACCCTACGCACCCCCTGCGGGAGTCGGACTTCCGTCCGGTGCTGGAGACGACGGCCGACGTCTACTACGCCGTGGTCGTGGCGCTCGGCCTGCTCGGCCTGCCCGCGTTGCTGCGCCGCCGGCACCCGAAGCGCCTCTTGGTGGCGGTTGTGATGGTGGGCTTGGGCGCGCTCCCCTTCATCCTGTTCGGTGATCCTCGATACCACGTGCCCGTCCTGCCCTTCCTCGCCATCTCGGCGGCCGCCGCGTTGGGGGCTCGACACCGGCCGGGCCGCGGGGCGTCGCCACGCACAGAACCGACGTCCCCAGCGGAAGCGATGCACGCGTGACGACGGCGCGCTCGAGTCGGGTGAGGAGGAGGGCGGCGGCGTCGAGGGCGGGTGAAGCGATGTCGAGGCCGAGTGGGGCGTCGGCCCCCGTGAGGCGCCGGCGGGCCCACACCGGCAGGACCAGCCAGCTGAAGACGTGCGAGAGGAACACGACGTCGAAGCCCTCGCGCTCGAGCTCGGCGCGCAGCGCGGCACGGCTGTAGCGGCGCACGTGGCCGAGCGCGTCGTCGGCCGCGCTCCAGAGCCGCGGGTGTCCGGGCACGTTCACGATGAGGTGACCGCGCGCCCGGAGCAGCCGCCGTGCCTCGGCGAGGGCCTCGCCGGGATGAGGGAGGTGCTCGAGCACGTCGAGGAGGCACACGACCGAGGCGCTGCCGGGGGCAAGCGGTAGGCGGCCCAGGTCGGCGCGGACCACGGTGAGGCCGTGACGGTGCAGGGCCCGGCCCGCGAGCTCCGCATTGCCCTCGACGAGGATCGTGTGGTCGTGGGGCCAGCCGAGCATCGCGGTGACCCCGCCGGCGCCGGCACCCAGGTCGATGAGGCGACCGGGCTCGGGCTCCCACCGTCGCAAGGTCCAGGCCACGAGCGCGGCCTTGCTCCGGAACCACCAGTGGGCGGCATCGGCCTCCGCCAGGGCGGCGGCATTGCTGTCGTCGAACACGCCTGTGTCCGGCCTGGGCTCGGAGGGGCGACGGTCGCCGGGGCGCCGGGCGACCTTGCGCCGGATCCGCGGCAGCGCCCATACCATGGCAACGCCGTCGCGAAGCACGCGCACCTGCGAGCCCTCGTCGTGCCGCCACTCGATCGCGATCTCGAGCACGGGGATGTCGAGCGAGTTGGCGACGGCGACGACTTCGACGTCCCACGCGAATCCCCGCTCGCGACAATGAGGAAGGATCTGGCGCCACAGGTCGGTCTGCGCCACCTTCGCCCCGCATTGCGTGTCGACGATGCCGGGCGCGACCATGAGCTGCACCGCCCGGTTGAAGGCGCGGCCGAGGAACTCGCGCACCGCTCCTTCCTGCTGGGTGATGTGCGACGCCGCCAGGTCACGCGACCCGATGGCGACGATGGGGGCCTGCCGGGCAGCGTCGGTGATGCGCCCGAAGTCGGGGAGGGGCGTGGAGAGGTCGAGATCGCAGAAGCCGGCGACCGGTGTGGTCGCGGCGGAGAGGGCGGCCTGGAGCGCCGCGCCTTTGCCGAAATGGGATCGACGGATGAGACGGGCTCGGCATGGAGGCGAGGACGCGAGGAACTTCTCGACCAGCGCGGCCGTCTCGTCGGCACTGCCGTCGTCCACGAAGACCAACTCGCTGCCTTCGGGCTGGCCGGCCACGAACGCGGCGATCTCGGGGGCGAACGAGTCGAAGCGCGCGGCCTCGTTGTACAGCGGTACCACGAGCGTGAGGCTCTCGTCGAGCACAGGCGGCGACTCTAGCGGTCGACCGGTGGTCGTCCCGCGAGCCGCAGGAACGGTCGCTCGACGATCACGAAGCTCACGTTGGCCGCGTGATCCCACCCATCCGCGGCTCCGCCCGCAATGGTGGATGATCCACGTAGATGCGGACCGAGCCGGCCGTCCATCCTGACTAGCTTCGGCAGAAGCGGTCGTACGCGTCGGCGGGCTCGGGCGGGATGCGGAGCCGCCAGTACGAGACCGCGTGCCAGAGGTTGTCGGCGAAGCGGTGAGCGGTGAGGGGAGCGGTGTAGGAGGCATCGAAGCGTCTCAGCGTGGGGCAGAGCAGCGCGGCGCGCGCCCGGTTCACCCGCTCGTCGAACGGCACGCCGGCGGGTGCGTCGATCCGCTGCGCGCCGAAACCGGTTGGGAGGGGAAACTCGCCCTCGTCGACGTTGGCGCCCGGCGCCAGCAACCGGGCTGCGATCCACGGGGCAGGCAGTGGCTTCTCGTGGGCGATCAACCCGCGTCGCGCCAGCTGCAAATGCGCGGTGAAAGGGTCGGCCAGTCCTAACAGGTCGAGGATGTACACGTTGGTGCCGAGCGCGTAGCCGGTGATCCCGATGCCGTAGAACGCGACCGCCGGCGTGCGCTCCCCCGGGGCGGGCGGGGCGTCGAGGCGAGTGGTCTGGAAGTAGACGCCGTCGCCGGTGAACCACCGTCGCTGCGGCTGTCCCTCACCCAAGCCGAAGTCTTCGACGGTGACGAGGTTGTGCCGCCCGGTCGCGAACTCGCCCCGGTTGTCGGCGGGTGACCGCAGGAAGAACAGACTCGCAACAACCCACGGAAGCACCAGCGTCGCCCCGAGGTACCGCGTGCGCAAGGGAACGACGGCGACGGGTGCGACGAATGCGAACAGCGCCGGCAACAGCAGGCGCGCGTACATGAAGTCGCCGCCCACGCGGACGATGTAGACGGCGTCGACGATGGCGCCGACGGCGAAGCCGCCGACGACCAGCAGGGCCCGCCACCGCTGCGCCTGTCGCAAAGCGCGGAACTGCGGCAGGTAGGCGCCCGCGAGGAGGACCACCAGCGGCACCCAGAGCCAGTACGGGTCGGCGAACGCGCGCAGGTAGGTCCACCCCGCGCTCCACCAGGCACGCGAAGCCTCCTTCGCGACAGCGGGTTGCGGTGCCAGCGCCCCGTAGTAACCCATGCGGAAGATCTGATACGCGAGAGGCACAGCGGCCATCGCCGCGAGTGTTCGCAAGCGCGCGGCGGGTCGGTCGTGGCCGCCTCCGAGGAGAACGACGGCGGCGAACAGCAGCGTGAACACCGCGAGCTCGGGCCGGATCAGCGCGCCGACGCCGAGCACGACCGCCGCCGCGGTGCCGATCGGCCGCGACGTCCGTGCCCACCGGGCGAGCACCCAAAAGCAGAAGCCGAGCCAGGCGTAGGCCAGCCCGCCCTCGAGCCCGCTCGACGAGAACGTCCATACCGGGGAGACGGCGACGAGGACCGCTGCGCCGACCGGCACGAACAACTGCCTCTCGCCCGTCTGGGAAAAAAGCGAGCGGGCACCCGCCATCGCCAGGCACACGCCCGTCAAGGTGAGCGCGATGCCGAGGAGGACAGCGATCCATTCGAGGCGTAGCGGGATCACGAGATCGGCGAGCGTGAGGGTGAACACCCACAACGGGCTCGACGATGCCTCCACCCGCTGGCCGACGTTGAAGACTGGCCCATGGCCGGCCAGGATCTGGTGGACGACCCGCAAATGGATGAAGCCGTCGTCCGACATCCAGCGCCGCGACCACGCCAGGGCGGCGAGGACGACGAGCGGGGTCGCGAGCACGGCCGATTGCGCCCAGCCCGCCGCGAGGCGGCGCGCGGGCTGCGATCGAACGAGTTCGGGCGCCGCGATGCTCACGACGGCAAGTGAAGCCGACCAGGCTGGGTTGATCGAGCAGGGCCCGGACGCGCGCGGCGGCGAAAGCCGTCGGCCCCAGACGTCAGCGCTCGGTTCAGCGCCACCGACGCCACCAAGACCAACGCGATCTCAGCACGTTCGCGATCAGGATGACCAGCGGGAAGAGCGAAGTTCCGCGCCTCCGCAGCGAGACCGCTCCCGCGACAGACAGCCACGATCCCGAAGTAGGCGACCAATCCGACAAGCGAGAGGCCTTCATCACAGAAGCACTCCCCTCGGTCCAAGGTCAGTTGCTGGTGAGGGCGAAAGAAACCCCATGTGCGCCCCTCGCGGGCGAACACCACGAATGGAAGCCGCGAGAGATGCGAGCGAATGTAACGAACGACGAGGGGCCGGTATTCGCCATCGACCGTGGAGAGATCACAGCCGGTTCCACTCCTCCCAAGGCAACGACAGCGATCGCAGCGGCTCCCAGGATGCACGACCAAATCTTACGGGCCAACGTACTTCGAAACCCGACAACGGATGGGGCCGCGAGATACCGCCTGTAAGCGGGCGGTGAGAAGGCTGTGCCTGTTCAGCGGGACGTATGTCGGGCGTATCGAGAGCCCGAAGGCGACGAGTGACCCGCTCCGGTCGAATACCTCGCGCGAAGAACACCCACCGGGGTAATGCTA
The DNA here is from genome assembly GCA_005888325.1 of Actinomycetota bacterium. Classification (NCBI taxonomy): domain Bacteria; kingdom Bacillati; phylum Actinomycetota; species Actinomycetota bacterium. The sequence goes on along the minus strand of VAWU01000025.1, from coordinate 123,924 downwards.
ACCCGGACCGATTGGATTCTCGGAGGTGGCCGCGATGCTGTTGACGAGCGCGCGGCTGCCCGCGACCGCACCGGCCCGACTCACTACATTGAGCCGGCGTGAGCGCGACGGTCTCCTTGACGCTGTCCGGGGTGGGGCGCATCTACGGCCCCGACTCCCGCGGGGTGCTCGACCTCGCGCGCGCGGCCGACGACGCGGGTGTCGACCGGATCGTGGTGCCCGATCACGTCGTGATGGGAAGTCGCACCGACCGCTATCCGTTCGGCACCTTCCCGTACCCGCCGGAGGAGCCGTGGCCCGAGCCGCTCGTCGTGCTCGCCGCCATGGCCGGCGTGACCACGCGCGTGCGTCTGAGCACCGGCATCCTCATCGCTCCGCTCCGACCTGCGGTGCTGCTCGCGAAGACGGCGGCCACGCTCGACGTGCTCTCGGGTGGGCGTCTCGACCTTGGGGTGGGCTCGGGCTGGCAGCGAGAGGAGTTCTGGGCCAGCGACATGGGATGGGCCGATCGCGAGCAGCGGCTCGACGACACGGTGGCCGCCTGCCGGGTGCTGTGGCGTGACGCGCCCGCGTCGTTCACCTCGCCGACCGTGTCGTTCGCGGACATCTGGTGCCGACCCGCGCCGGCGCAGGCCGGCGGGATACCGGTGTGGTTCGGCGGAGGCGCGACGGAGCGCACGGCTCGCCGTATCGCCACCCTGGGCGACGGCTGGCTGCCCATCGCGGGCACGCCGGTCGACGAGGTGGCCTCAGGGATCGCGCTCCTGGCCCGGGAATGCGAGCGGGCCGGTCGCGACCCCGGCGCGGTCGGTGTGCGCGCCGGGCTCGCGGGCGTCAAGGGCCCCGACGGTCGGCCCGACGTGGAGCGCACGCTCGACGCGGCGGCCGAGCTGGTGGACCTGGGCGTCACGGGTGTGTCGATCGCGCTCGGCCGCTTCGTGCGCGCGGCCGACGACGTGGCCGCGTTCTTCGACGCGCTCAGCCGGGCGTCAGGTGTGGGCTGACCGCGCGAGCCCGCCCCACGCGACCACCTCACCTGCAACCGCGAGGAGCTCGTCGGTGTGCGACGCGTCGACGGGGACGGTGAGCCGCGTCACGCGGTTGTGATCGAGGGCCGTCCGCACGTCGACGCGATGCTCGTCGGCGCTCGCCAGCGCACCCTCGCCGGCCCACAGCTCGAGAAGGAAGCCGACCTCGAGGCGTGCGGCCAGGTCGAGCACGCGCCCGGTCATCGCGTCGACGGGCGACGTCGTCACCGCCATGGCCGGACGATCGTCGAGTCGGGCGACGAGTGCGGCCGCGGCCGCGTAGCCCGGAGCCACGGTGGCGGGGACGCCGATGCTGCGCGGCTCGGTCGTCGGGAACGTGCGCGCGATCCAGAAGCCCGCGAGGCCGGGGTCGGCGGCGATCACGCCGCCGGGAGGGAGCTCGGCGCGGAGGTCGGCGACCGCCCGGGCGGGAGACAGGGGGACGCGGGCGGCGGGCGACAGTCGCCGGACGACGGCCGCCAGCTCGGGGTAGAGCCGGTTGGGCGGGCCGGTGACGGCCGCTCCGATCCAGGAGGGCGCGAGCGCACCGAGGTGCTCGGGTGCGACGACGACGTACGGTGCGAGCCCCCAGCGCGTCTCAGGGGCCTCGTCGGGGTCGAGGCCGGTGACGACGAGCAGGTCGACGTCGGCGAAGCCCAACAGGGCGAAGTCGTCGGCTTGGAGACCGCAGGTCCCGAGGTGGTGTGCGCTGTCCCACGCGAACATCCCCTTCGCGCCCCAGGTGTTGGCCACGCCGAGGCCGCCCGCGGCCGCGAAGGCGCGTACGCCGTCGAGCCTGCCCGTGCGGACCACGCCGGGGCCGGCGAGCACCGCCACCGACGCGGCCGGCCCGGGCCCTGCGGGAGGCTCGCCTACGTCGTCGCCTGCGGTCGTCCGGCCCGTCGCGAGCGAGAGGTCGACAGGTGTGTCGAGGTCGAGCTCGAGCGCGAGCTCGACCGTTGCCGGCACGGGCCCGGCCGCGACCGCGCACGCCTCGGCGACCGCACCGACGAGGTCGACCGGGTCGGTGACCGCGACAGGGATCGCGCGTCCGCCGGGACGCGACGAGACGCGCAGCCGCCGGTCGGTGAGAAAGGCGGCGCCGGGCGCGGGGCCGAGATGGCCCGCGGCGTCGGCCAGCAACGTCGCGAGCGAGTCGTCGAGCACGTCGACGCTCGGTACACCGGCGATCGGCTGGCCGAACACGCGCCTCACACCCGCGTCGCGCAGCGCCCGGCCGAGAACGTCGGCGACGGTGGGCAACGTCAGGCGCGGCGGCCGGTCACGGTCTGGTGGACGATGTGCGCCATCGTCTCGACCATGGCGTCGCGGCTCACGCCCCGGCCCTCGAACTCGAAGTGATAGGCGGCCATCCGCTCCATCATCGCGACGAGCGCGCCCGCGGCCGCGTACGGGGTGATGCCGTCGGACACCCGGCCCGCCGCCCTGGCTTCGGCGATCTTGTCGCTCAGCCGGTTGGTGATGACACCGAGGGCCCGGTTGCGCACCAGCCGGAACCGGCGATCACCCTCCTGGGCGGCCAGGTTCCGGGTGCGCAGCACGGCCCGGTGACGGTCCCAGTAGTCGATGAACCCGTCGACCAGCGACCGGGCGGCATCGAGGCCGGCGGCACCCCGCCACGGCACGTCGAGCAGCCCCGCGAGCTCGTGGAGCTCGTCGCCCACCTCCTCGGAGAGCGCGAGAACCGCCTCCTCCACGTCGCGGAAGTACTGGTAGAAGGTGGCGGGCGAGGAGCCGACGCGTCGGGCGATGTCGACCACCGCGAGGTCCAGGATGCTCGTCGTCTCGAGGAGCTCCGCGGTGGCGTCGAGCAGGCGCCGGCGCGTGAGCTGGGCCCGGCGACCGAGGCGTCGGCCGTCGATCGACACCAGGTCGGAGGAGCTCACGACCTGTCAGCGTACGACGCGGCCTAAGCTGCGGCCATGAAGGTCGTGGTGGACAACGACGTCTGCGAGAGCAACGCCATCTGCATGGGTCTCGCGCCCGAGGTGTTCGAAGTGCGCGACGACGACAACCTCTACCTGCTCGACGAGCATCCACCCGAAGCCCTGCGGGCCAAGGTCGAAGCCGCCGTGCGCGGGTGCCCGAAGCAGGCGATCTCGATCCAGGAGGACTGACTCCCGCCCGGAACCGGTCGAGTCGCTGCGCTCACCCGTGCGCGCCGCGAGGCCCGTCGGGTAGCCGGCCCGCGCAGTCCTCGCAGAGCACGTAGCCCAGGGCGCGACGGATCTCGGTCGCCGCCGCATAGCCCTCGCGGCTCACGTAGACGGACTGCCCGCGTTCGATCGGCTGCCCGCACTCGCTGCACTCCACGCCACCAGCGTGGCACGCGTTGGCCCGGTGCTCGCGACGGGGCGGGGAACGGTCAGGAGCAGAGCACGGCGGCGCGACTCGACAGGGCCAGGCCGCGGCGTGCCTGCCTGAGCACGTGCGCGTCGAGACCGTTGGTGAAGTAGCAGAACGAGAGCCCGGACGCGGGGTCGGCCCACGCGATCTGGCCGCCCGCGCCCGCGTGGCCGAACGCGCGCGCGGAGACGGTGCGGCCGAAGTTCATGCGCATGTGCGCGTAGCCGTCGTCGCCCGCGACGACGAGCCCGAGCGTGCGGTTGGCCGGCGAGCGGAACCAGGGATCGGGGAAGACGTTGCGGACGTTGCCGGTGGCATCGGCGAGCACGTCCGGGTCCCACAGGTTGCCCGGGTTGGTCAGCAGCCCCTGGTAGAAGAGGGCGAGCTCGGCGGCGCGGGTCACGCCCCCGCCCCCTGGCACACCCGCGCGTCGCGCGTCGGGGGAGTTGAACTCGAGCAGCGCGTGGTCGGTGACCTCTGTCAGCGGGATCTCCCGGATCCCGAAGACGGCTTCGAGCTCGTCAGGCGACGCGGGCTCGCCGACGGTTGCGAGCGGCGCGATGTCGCGTTGCTCGTCGAGCGGGAGACCGACGCGGAGGCGGGGCAGGCCGAGGGGCAAGGCGATGCGCTCGTGGATGAACGCGCGATAGTCCTGCCCGGTCTGGCGATCGATGAGCTCGGCGAGCACCCAATGGGCCGACGTGGCGTGGTACTCGAACGCGGTGCCGGGCTCCCAGTTGAGGCGCCAGTCGGCGAAACGAGCGACGCGGGCGGCCCGGTCGTTCCAGAGCGCGGGCGCCATGGGCGCGTAGGGGAAGCCCGCGGTGTGGAGCATCACCTGCTCGATGGTGACGACGTCCTTGCCGTTCGTCGCGAACTCGGGGATGACATCGGCCACCTTCGCCGCGGGGTCGAGCCGGCCTTCGGCCATCACCATCCACGCGGCCGCCGCCACGAGCGCCTTGGTGCAGGAGAAGATGACATAGCGCGTCTCGTTGGTGGCGTCGCCGAAGGTGTGGAACGCGGCGAGGCGGCCGTGGCGGGCGACCGCCAGCTGGCACGAGGGGAGCAGCCCGGAATCGACGTCGCGGCCGGCGCGGTCGAGGAGCTCGGACAGGCGCTGCGGGTCGATGCCGAGATCGGCGGCGTCGGCTACGTCGTTGGGATCGAACATGCGCCGAGCGTAGACGGGAGCGCGCGATCAGCTCCGCTGCGCCCTGGCGAAGCGGCGGATCTGCTGCTCGGGCTCCTTGCGGTCGAGGTAGTCGCGCCAGCGCGTGACGAGCCCGTCCGCGTCCACCTCGACGATCGTCGCGCCGCGCATCTCGATCGGGGCGCCGCTGCCCGGCTCGTCGCCCTCGCCGCCGAGATAGGTGGCTCGCCCGACCCACTCGAACACGGCCCAGTCGTCGCCGCCGCGGATGAAGGTGATCTCCTGCGTCCAGTCGGGGAACGCGCCGCGGGTGTCGCGCGCGATCGCGCGCAGGTCGGTCGTGCCTGCGGTGGCCGGGTCGGTGAAGGTGGCGCCCGGCGCGAAGAGTCCCTTCCAGTCACCCCGTGCCGCGACATCGATCGCGCGCTCGGCCCGACGGGCCCAGGCCTCCCAGTCCACCCGTCGCTCCCGCCTAGCTCGCGAACCAGGGCCGGGCGTCGTCGGTCGTCCGCGTCGAGCTCGCGCGATCGCGCAGGTCGATGTCGAGCTCGCGCTCGGGATCGCCCTCGTCGCCGGCGGCGCGCCGGACCGACGAGTGGGCGGCGCTCCATTCGCCAGGATCCCGGGTGACGACGACGAAGCGGCCGTCGGGCCCCAGGCGGCGAGCCTCGAGCAGGAGGTTGACGCGCTCGTCGGGCCCGATCGCTTCCTGGTCGATGTAGAGCAGGGCGCCGTCGCCGGCGTCGTGGTCGCCGGCCTCGGCGGCCAGCCGTTTGGCGTCGTGCTCGAGCTCGGCGAGCGTTCGCCCCCGTAACAGCTCGGCCAGCCGCATGCGTGCCGCGAGCCGCCGCTCGGCCTGGTCGAGCTCGTGCAGGCGGTCAGTTGCTCCCGCGCGCAGCGCCAACGCCCGTTCCGCCAACTCGACCATCGCGCCCGGCTCGGGCGCGGGCTCGGTGGAGAAGCCGAGTGCCGAGGCGGTCGCCGACCAACTGGCGTGGGCCTGACCCTCCTCGTCCGCGGCGCGCCCCCGCCAGGCCCGCGCCTCGTGGAGCGACGCCACGGCGGCAACGAGCTGCTCGACCTGGTCGGGGTCGAGCTCGTGCCCCCCGACGGCCTCCCATCGTTCGAGCGCGGCCCGGAGGGCGTCGTCCGCGGCCATCGACTTCATGACCCGCACGCCCCAGTCGCCGAACTCGCCCTCCCGCGCCCGGAGATCCTCGCCGAGGTCGCGAGCCGTGGTCTCGGCCTCGACGCAGGTCCGGCGGGCCGGGCGCACGACCGACCGACGCTGCAACAGGGCGCCCAGCGCGAGCACGACGAGCACGCCGCTCAGGACGGCCGCAGCAGGCAGGGTGATGGCGCCGGCCGCGCCGGCCGCGAAGGACGCCGCCGCCACGACGACGAGGGCGACCGACGCGGCGACGAGCGGCTTGGTGTCCGCGAGCGCCTTCTTGTACCGCAGGTCGGCCTGGTAGGCGCGCTTGCCCGCGGCACGCAGCTCGATGCGCTGCTCCGGCCGCACCGCCTTCGCAGCCGTGCCCAGATCGGCCTGGGCCGCCTGCGCGGCCGCCTCGGCCATGGCGATGTCGTGGCTCGCCTCCCGCAGCAGCTCGGCATCGACGTTGAGGGGGACGCCGGGCGCCAGGCGCTGGAGTCGCCGCTCCGCCTCGGCCACGGTCCCGTCCGCCTCGGCCCGGAGCGACGACGAGGCGCGCAGCTCCTGGGTCTGCTGCCGCAAGCGGCCGACGCGCAGCTCGGCGTCGAGGGGCAGGGCCACCGCGAGGCGAATCGCCGCGGCCTGCTCGATGAGCGCGGCGTCGGCGGCGTCGTCGTGACCTTCGAGGTCGCTGAGGAGCTGTCGGGCCAGCTCGGCCTCGGCTCGGGCCACCCGCGCCTGCGCACCGTTGAGCCGCTGGTCGACGAGGTCGCGGAGCTCGTCGACTCCGCCGATCGGGTGGGCGCTCAGGCGGGTGCCGAGGAACGCGCCCGGGCCCCCCGTGGTCACGTGTCGCGTCCCGTGCACGACTGTCGCGGCGTCCGCGGTCGGTTCGTGGCGTTTCCCCGCAATGGCACCCCTCTCGGAGGGGCAACGTTAGGCTAATGCGCGAGCACGGTCGAACGCAGCCGCCGGTTCGGCTCGCCCGGTACGCCCAGGTTCAGTTCGGCTGCGGCTGTCGCTCCGGCTCCGACGACGACCATGTCGTGCTGGTCGTGGTCGGCTCGCTGGTGACGCGCTCGCGTCCCAGGAGCAGGTGGAGCTGGTCGAGGCGTCGGACGAGCTGACGTGCGCCCTGGCCGCAGATGTAGCCGATGGCGCGCACATCGTCGCGTCGGATCGTGAGCATCCGCCCGTTGAAGTCGTGTCGCTGCGACTCGATCATGCGCAGGTAGCGGGACAGCAGCTCGGCCTCGGGCTCGGACACCCGCTCGAGCTGGGTCAGGTCGATGGTGACGTTGTCGCCGCTGTCGACACCGGCGCCCGCGGAGCCGGGCCGCGGCGCGAACGCGTGCTCCGACGCGGCGTCGGGTGAGTCGATGTCGGGCAAGAGGGCATCGACGGGCACGCCGTAGATGCGCGCGAGACGGGCCAGTCGGGGAACGGAGATGGCGCGCTCGCCGCGCTCGTAGTTGCCGAGCGCGGCGGCCTTGAACTCGCGGTCCGAAGCACGCGCGACGGCGGAGAGCGAGAGCCCCTTTCCCTCACGCACGGCACGCAGGTGCTCACCGAGGCGCTTGGCGTATGACGGAGGGACGGCGTCGGCGTCGGTATCGGTCACCGGCGGACCTTGGGGGCGACACCAATGAGGCAACGAAGGGCGCGAACGGTGACCACGAAGGGTTGCCGCTGTGCTGCTGTGGCGTCAATCGTATGGTGGGCACGCATGTGAAGCACTGACCAGCCTTGTCGAGGCGGACAGATAAACGCTGCTGGAGTCAACGCTGCTGCAGATGCGAGGCCGTTCGATCGCCCCGCCAGGCTGGGGTGACTCTAAACCGTCGACCTCAGCAAGGGAAGCATCCTCGGATGGCGCGTGCGCAGAACGAGAAAGGGCGGGCACCGACGATGGCGCCCTGGCTCTCTTTCCTGGGTGGCGGGAGCGATCAGATGACGTCGCGTTCGTGCACCACGGCCTCGCGACGGGGGGAAGTGACGATGGGGGTGGCAGTCGTGGTGGTGGTGCGGCGCGCCCAGAGCAGGGAGAGGAAGAGCCCGATCGCACCCACGACCATCAGGATGACGCCGATCGTGTTGAGATCGAATCCCTTGGGGTTGTCGACGGTGACTGCGAACTCGAGGATCGCGCCGACGGCGATCAGGAAGATGCTCGTGCCGATGCTCATGTGTTGCCGAACCTCCTCGGGCCCGCGCGACCCGGCTGATTTGACTACGGAACGTGACGAAGGCTCTACCCCGTGACGTGAGATCGAAAACGCGAGCGCACGAGTAGGGTCCTGCGCCAACGGAGCACCCGGAACGAAACGCGCAGAGAGAAGGGCTGGAAGGGACGGCAATGCCCGACACGCCGGTCACCGTCGTGATCGTCCACTGGGACCAGGCCGAGCGCTGCGTCCGCACCGGTCGCGCGTTCGCCGCCCAGCGAGGCGTGGACGCGCGCCTCATCGTGGTCGACAACGGCTCGGCTCCCGCTGCGGTGGCCGCGGTGGCCGCGGGTCTGCCCGCGGCGGAGGTCGTGCGCGTCGGCCGCAACGTCGGGTTCGGTGGCGCGGCCAACGTCGGCGTGCGGCGCTGGTTGGAACGGGGCTGGGGCGAGTGGGTGGTCGTCGCCCCCCACGACGCGCTCCCCGAGCCGGATTGCCTTCGGCGCCTCCTCGACGCCGTCGCCGAGCGCCCCCGGGCGGGACTGGCGAGCGCCGAGTTCGGCGAGCCGGGCAAGCCCGTGGTCGACCGCTACTTCGGGGGGATCCTCGTCGACCGGCGTCGAGACGAGGGCTGGGAGGACGCCGGCCATCCGCACGGCACCCTCCTCCTCGCCCGACGGGGGTGCCTGGAGGACATCGGGCTGTTCGACGAGCGCTATTTCGCGTACTGCGAGGAGGCCGACCTCGGTCTGCGGGCGACGGCCGCGGGATGGGAGGTGGGCGTGGTGTGGGGGGCCATCGTGCGCAACCCGAGCGTGAGCGTCCGCTCCGAGGTGGCCGAGTACCTCATGCTGCGGAACTCACTCCTGCTCGTCCGCGAGCACTTCGGGCGCTACCCGGCCTTCATCCGCATCTGCTTCGCCCTCGTCAACACGACCCGTCTGGGGCTCCACCCCGCGGCGCGGGGCCCGTTCTTCTCGTGGCCCGCCCGGCGGCGGGCGTTGCTCGACTTCCTCCGCCGCCGCCTCGGCCCTCCACCGCCCGAGCTGCTGAGCGCTCCGGGTCAAGGAATCGCCGCTCCCATCCGATGATCGGGAGGTGAAGCCGACGCGCCTCCTCGCCGCAGCGCTGCTCGTGGTCTCCGGCCTCGCGGGGTGCGGAGGCTCGTCCCACCCCGCCACCGTCCCGGACGGCCCGCCCAACACCGGCCTGCCGGTCGCGAAGCGGGCGCAGGACGTCGTCAACCAGCAGAACCAGCGCACCGGCCAGCTCGAGCAGCAGACCGGCTCGGGGAGCCCCGCGGGCCCGTAGGGGTCCGGGTCAGCCGGCGGTCAACAGGTCGTACATCGCGTCGACATCGCGCAGATCGTCGACGGCGGCCTCGGGGCCGAGCGCGCGCAGCTCCTCGGTCGGGAACCGCCCGGTGCCGACGAGCAGGCACCGCGCCCCGCCCGCCCGGGCACATTCGAGGTCGCGCGGCGTGTCGCCGACGATCCACACATCGACCGCGCGCAGCTCCATCCCGCGCTGCGACGCCAGCTTGGCGAGCGCGATGGGAACGAGCTGGTTGCGGTCGTGGTCGTCGCTGCCGTAGGCGCCGACGTCGAGATCGAGCCACCGGTCGAGGCCGAACGCGGCGACCTTCAGCCGTGCGTTCGGCTCGATGTTGCCGGTCAGCACCGACGAGACGACGTCGGGTGCGATGTGCAGTTGCGTCAGGAGCTCGACGACGCCCGGCATGACGCGCCCGTGCTCCTGCAGATCGTGCACCGCGGCCGCCGCCTCGTTCTCGAGGTGCTCGAGCACGAGCGGCAGGTGCGCATGTGCCTCACCCGCGCCGACCCGAGCGAACTGGAGGATCTCCAGCGCGATCTGGGGATCGGTCTTCCCGCTCATGCGCACGCCGTGCTGCCCGGCGGGACGTCCGATGACGCGCTCCACGGCGACGTCGAACGCCCTGACCGCCGCGTCACCGGCGTGGACGAGCGTGCCGTCGACGTCCCAGAGGACGAGCCGGGTCGACGCCATCACGCCGGTGTGTCGGTACGGAGCTCGGCGATCAGGCTGTCGACGACGTCGCGCAGCGAACCGCCTCGGTCGACCACGTCGCGCTGACGCATGTAGCTCGGTCGCTCGGCCATGACCAACGCGCGTTGCAGGTCGGCTTCGCAGTCGAGGCGCCGGGCCACCGGCGTCAGCTCTTCGACGAGTTGCGCCACCTCGTGACGCAGCGGCGACAGCGTGCCCTTCTCGTCGATGATGATCTCGGCGTCGACGCCGTGGCGCGCCGCCCGCCACTTGTTCTCGCGCAGCACCCATGTGCGCGGCACGGGCAACGTGTAGCCGCGGTCGATGAGGTTGTTGAGCCAGTCCACCAGGCATTGGCTCACCGCGGCGACCGCGGCCACCTCGGCCAGCGTGGGGATGCCGTCGCAGATGCGCAGCTCGACGGTGCCGAAGTTGGGATGGGGACGGATGTCCCACCACACCTCTCGAATCGAGCTGATGGAACGGGCGGAGACGAGGGTCGTCATGAAGGCCTCGAACTCGTCCCAGCCCGAGAGCTGGTAGGGGAGGCCGGCGGTGGGAAGGCCCTCGAACACCTTGGAACGACTGGAGGCGAGCCCCGTGTCGCGCCCCATCCAGTACGGGCTCGAGGCGGACAGGGCCAGGAAGTGGGGGATGTAGGTGGACAGCGCGTTGGCGATGGCGATCGCCTTCTCGGCCGAGCGCACACCGACGTGCACGTGGATGCCGAAGATCTGGAGGCGGCGCGCCAGCCATTGCATCTCCTCGACCAGCTGCGAGTAGCGCGGGTTCGGGCTGATGTGCTGGTCGGCCCAGTCGGAGAAGGGGTGGGTTCCCGAGCACAGCAGCTCCATCGCCCGAGGCGCGGTGGGGGTGGTGACCTCGTCGAGCGTGGCGGCCAGGTCGGCGCGTGCCTCGGGGACCGTCGAGCAGACGCCGGTGATGATCTCGATCGTCGACTCGAGCAGCTCGTGCTTGGCCTTGGGGTGCCCGCCGTCGTGGCCCGCGCCCATCAGATCGAGGATCTCGCTCGCGCCACTGCGCAACTCACGGGTTTCGCGGTCGACGATCTCCAACTCCATCTCGACGCCGAGGCTGGTTCGTTCGGATGGCAGGAAGTCGATGTGCACGCGACGTCCCAGCCTATTGGCCGGCGGCTCCGCGCCCCCGCCGGCGCGCCAGCCCGACGATGACGATCGTGGCGACGAGCGTGGCCGCCACGGTGACGACGATGATCACCTGCTCGGCCGAACCGGTCCTCGGAGCGGTCGGGACGCGGTAGTCCTCCAGGTGCACCGACACGTCGTCGGCGGCGATGGTGAGCGTGTGGATGCGCCCTGTCGCCAGGGGTGTGACGTCGATGCCCGCCCCCTCGTCGCCCCGCCGCCCGGCCGAGCCCAGGTCGATCACCGCACCGCTGCCGAGGTCGACCCGGTACAGCGTGTTCCCCGGGTCGGACGTCGACAGGTACATGAAACCCGCGTCCACGTCCGCGCCCCGCACCCTCTCCACCCGACGGCGGAGGTGAAGGGACGGGAGACGGCGCCAACGCAGGCCGCCGAGGTCGTAGCGCAGCACCTCGTCGCCTCCGAGGCGGCCCATCGAGTACGCGGTGCCCGACTGCGCGTCGACGGAGACGAACGCGATCTCATGTTGCCGCAGCGTGACCGAGTCGATGAACCGCAGCGTCTTCGCGTCGTAACGCGCGACGACCTGCTCGTCGCGCCGGTCGTCGGGTTGTGCGAGCGGCACATAGAGGTAGGCACCCGCCACGTCGACGTCGCCGATGCGGTCGTAGCCGCGGCCGCGGAGGTCGTCGGGGATCGGCGAGGTGTTGGCGACCTCGACGTGGAGGTCGTCCGCGACGCGCCACAAGCCGTTGGTGCCAGAGAAGATCCACCCGTCACCGAAGTGGGCGAGTCCCTGCCGGTAGGCGTTGTCCACGCCGCGCTCGCGGCTCAGCGTCGCGGCCGGCGCGTCGGCTGCACCCGTCAGCAGGACGGCACAGGCGAGGACGAGGAGCACCGGTCGCACCGGGGGCGCACTCTAGGGGCCGGGGGACTAGAAACTGCCGGCATGACGGCGACGGCCTGGCTCGCCCTCGCGGTGGCGGCCGGGCTTGCGGTGGGCGACTGGACAGCGGTGGCGGGCGGGCACAAGCGGCTCGAGTACGTGTGCAAACCGGCCACGATGGTCGCGCTCGTTGTTGTCGCGCTCATCCTCCAACCGGTGGTGGACGCGCGGCGCGCGTGGTTCGTCGCGGCCCTCGTCCTCTCGTTGGTGGGCGACGTATTCCTCATGCTCCCGCGCGACCGCTTCCTGGCCGGGCTCGTGTCGTTCCTCGCCGGCCACGTCGCCTATGTCGTCGGTCTCCGCATCGGCGAGACGTCGGCGGCGGCCGTCGTGGTGTCCGCCGCGGTGGTTGCGACGGTCGCGGCCGCGGTGGGCACCCCCGTGGTGGTGGCCGTGCGCCGTGGCCCGCACGCCGAGCTCACGGGGCCCGTCCTCGCCTACATGGCGGTGATCAGCGCGATGGTCACTTGCGCGCTGGCCACCGGCAACGTCCTCGCGGCGGCGGGCGCGTCGCTCTTCTTCGCGTCGGACGCCCTCATCGCCACGAACCGCTTCGTGCGGCCGCGCGCCTGGGCTCCGGTGGCGATCATGGTCACGTACCACCTCGGGCAGGCGGGCCTGGTGACCTCGCTGGCTAAATAGCGTGTTGGTTCGAGAGCGTGCTGGTTCGTTCGCGAGGTGTCGGAGGAAGATAGGGGCCATGGATCTGAGCTACCCGCCCGAAGCCGAGGAGTTCCGCACGGAGATCCGGGCCTGGTTGGAGGAGAACCTGCCCGAGGGTTGGGGCACGCCGGGATTCCGATTGGACGGCGACGAGCGCAAGCGCTTCAACAAGGAATGGCCGCAGAGGCTCCACGAGGGTGGCTGGATCTGCGCCTCCTGGCCGAAGGAGTACGGCGGCAAGGGCCTCGACACGATGCAGGCGGTCGTGCTCAACGAGGAGTTCGCCCGCGCCGGGGCGCCGATGCGCGCCGACTTCTTCGGTGACACCCTCGTCGGCCCCACGATCCTGCAATGGGGCTCCGAGGAGCAGAAGAAGGAGTTCCTCCCCAAGATCCTGCGGGGCCAGATCTCGTGGTGCCAGGGATTCAGCGAGCCCGATGCCGGCAGCGACCTCGCCTCGCTGAAGACGCGCGCCGAGCTCGATGGTGACGAGTGGGTGGTCAACGGTCAGAAGGTCTGGACCACCCAGGCCAAGCACGCCGACTACGTCTTCCTGCTCGCGCGCACCGATCCCGACGCTCCGAAGCACAAGGGCATCTCGTACCTGCTCGTCCCCATGAAGCAGCCGGGCGTCGAGGTGAGGCCCATCGAGCAGATCGACGGCTCGGCCGAGTTCAACGAGGTCTTCTTCGACAACGCCCGGTGCCCCAAGGACAACGTCGTCGGTGGTGTGAACAACGGGTGGAGCGTCGCCATGACGACGCTCGGGTTCGAGCGGGGCACGTCGGCCACGACCGGCCATCGCCGCTTCCAGCGCGAGCTCGACGCCATCATCGACGCAGCGCGCAAGAACGGGAAGGCGTCCGACCCGCTCGTTCGTCAGCGTCTTGCGCGGGCGTGGTCGAAGGTGAAGATCATGGAGGTGAACGGCCTGCGGACGCTCACCGCGGTGCTCAACAAGACCAAGGACCAGTCGAGCGCGGCGCTGGGCGCCACCAACAAGATGTTCTGGTCGGAGTACCACCGCGAGGTGATGGAGCTCTACATCGACGTCATGGGGATGGACGGCCAGATCCTCACGGGCGACGTCAACCAGGAGTACGCGCTCGGGATGGGCCGCCGGGCGCGCGCCCGTCACTATCCCGTCAGCCCGCTGCAGGCCGCGTTCTTCTTCTCGCGCTCGGAGACCATCTGGGGCGGAGCCGCCGAGATCCAGCGCAACATCGTGGGTGAGCGCGTGCTCGGGCTCCCGAAGGAGCCCAAGCCCGCGTAATGACGCGTCTCGCTGCTCGCCCGGTCAGGGAAGGGCGGAACCCATCAGGTCGACGAAGTTGTCGCAGTAGAAGCGTTGCTGCGCGTGCTCGTCGACGCCGGCCAGGCTGGCCTCGAAGCGGGCGAGTGGGTTGCGACCGCCCTCGACGTGCGGGTAGTCGGAGGAGAAGAGGCAGACCTCGGGGCCGGTGTTGGCGACGATCCAGCCCGTGTCCTCGTGCGGGTACGGCGTCACCCGGATCTGCCGCCGCACGAACTCGCTGGGCGTGAGCGACAGCTTCTGGAGGCGCTCCTCGTTCTTCACGAACGCGATTGCCGCGGAGTCCATCGCGCGCATCCAACCCGGCACCCACGAGGCCCCCTGCTCGATCACGCCGATCTTCAGCGTCGGGAAGCGGTCGAGCACCCCGTCGAGGATCATCGTGGCGAGGGTCTGCATCGGCGGGTAGGGGATCGCCATGTAGTCGACCGAGCGGAAGTTCTCGGCCCCGCCGTGGAAGTCGGGCACCGGAGGGAGGCCGTTGTCGAAGTAGTGGGGGTCGAGCAGGCGACCGCCGCCGCCCACGTGGAGGACGATCGGGACGCCGGCCTCCTGGGCGCGGGCCCAGACCGGGAACAGGCCGACGTGGCTGGGCGAGTGCCCGGGCGGGCAGGCGGAGGCGATCATCAACGCCGCGCAGCCGAGGTCGAGGGCCTCGACCGCCATCGCGGCGGCCTGCTCGAAGTCGGCGAGCGGCACGTAGCCCACGGGCAGGAGGCGGCGGTCGGCGCGGCAGAAGTCGACGATGGCGCGGTTGTGGGCGCGTGCGAGGCCGTAGGTGTACTCGAGGTCATCGCGATGCTCGGCCCGCTGCAACTCCTTGTTGGCGAACGTGTTGAACACGAGCTGGCTGGCGAACCCGAGCAGGTCGAGGGCGCGCGGCCGGTCGTCCGCGATGAAGGCACCCGTGGCCCGCCAGTTCTTGCGGAGCATGATCTGCTCCTCGTCGAGGGCGCGGTACTCGGGATCGGCGTGCTTCCTGCGCGCGTCGTCGATGAGCGCCTCCTCTCCGGGCGCCACTGTGGCGACGTAGAGGGGGTGCATGCGCTCGCGCAGGCGCGGGTCGGCGTATCCGATGATCCAGTCGGGAGTCTCGACCACGTGTGAATCGGCGTCGTGGATGGTGCGGCCCGTCGCGTACGGCATGGCGCAAGCGTAGGCCCGCACGTTCTCGGCCGTCGCTGCCACATTGGAGCTGCGGTCCTCCGCTGCCACATTGGAGCTGCGGGCCTCCGCTGCGCTTCGGTCCTCGCTCTGCGCTTCGGTCCTCGCTCTGCCGACCCAGGGCCCGGGATCGCGGCAAGATGCCTGTCATGCACCGACGGACGATCGCGGGGAGAGAGGTGAGCGCCATCGGCCTGGGCGCCATGCCCATGTCGCTCGAGGGCCGGCCCGACGAGGCGCAGTCCATCCGGACGACCCACGCCGCGCTCGACGCGGGCGCCACGTTGATCGACACGGCCGACGCCTACTGCGTGAATCTCGACGAGACCGGCCATAACGAGCGCCTCATCGCCAAGGCGCTCGCGTCGTGGTCCGGCGACGCCGGCACCGTGCTCGTCGCCACCAAGGGCGGGCACTACCGGCCGGGCGACGGGTCGTGGCAGCTCGACGGTCGACCCGAGCACCTGCGGGACGCGTGCGACGCCAGCCTCAAAGCGCTCGGTGTCGATGCGATCGGGCTCTACCAGTTCCACCGGCCCGACCCCGCGGTGCCCTACGAGGACTCCGTGGGCACGCTGAAGGAGCTGCAGGACGAGGGCAAGGTGCAGCTGACCGGCATCTCCAACGCGGATGTCGGTCAGATCCGGATGTCGATCGAGATCCTCAACCAGCTGGCGAGCGTGCAGAACGAGTTCTCTCCGCGGTTCCGCAGCTCGGAGGACGAGTTGCAGCTGTGCGCCGAGCACGGAATCGCATTCCTCCCGTGGAGCCCGCTCGGCGGCATCGGGCGGGCGGGCAAGCTGGGTGCGCGGCACCGCGAGTTCGACGAGGTGGCGCGAGCCCACGGGGTGTCGCCGCAGCAGGTCACGCTCGCGTGGGAGCTGGCCCAGGCGCCGGTCGTCGTGCCGATCCCCGGCGCGACCCGGCCGGAGACCATCCTCGACAGCCTGAGGGCTGCCGACCTGGAGCTCACCGCCGACGAGCTCGCGCGCCTCGACGGGGGCTGACCGCGCCGTGGACGTGCTCGTCATCGTCGGCGACGGCGAGGCCCCCGAGCGCCTGCGACTCCAGGCCCGCCACGTGGTCCGCGCCGCATCCGGCGACGTGAGCCCCGAGCTCCTCGCGGACATCCGCACCCGCATCCCCCGCCACGTGAGCGTGGTGGGCGGGGCGACGGCGACGGACGCGGCGAAGCTGCTGCACCGCGCCGGCTTTCCCGTCACGCTCCACACCGATGCCCCACCCGCGCATCCGATCGACGGCGTGCGGGTGCTGTCGCTCACCGATTCCGGCGCGGCGATGGAGGTCGCCACCTCATTGCTCGATCTCGTCGGCGGCACGCCCATCGTGCGGCTCGACCGCATCGGTCGCGACCTGTCGTGCCACCTGCTGGCCAAGCTCGAGTTCCTCAATCCCGGAGGCAGCGTCAAGGATCGTCCCGCGGTCGCGATGATCGACGCGGCGGAGGCGACGGGCCGGCTCCGGCCGGGAGGCACGATCGTCGAGCCCACCTCGGGCAACACCGGCGTCGGTTTGGCGATCGTGGCCGCCCGCCGCCGGTACCGCTGCGTCTTCGTGATGCCCGACAAGATGAGCGCGGAGAAGATCGCCCTGCTGCGCGCGTACGGCGCCGAGGTCATCGTCTGTCCCACGGCAGTCGCGCCCGACCATCCGGAGTCGTACTACTCGGTGGCCCACCGCCTGGCCGCCGAGATCCCGGGCGCGTTCCAGCCCGACCAGTACCACAACCCCGTCAACCCCGACTCGCACGAGCGCACGACCGGTCCCGAGCTCTGGCGCCAGACCGCGGGCCGCATCACGCACTTCGTCGCGGGCATCGGCACGGGGGGCACGATCACCGGCGTCTCCCGGTACCTCAAGACGCAGAACCCCGACGTGCAGATCGTGGGCGCCGACCCGGAGGGCTCGGTCTACTCGGGCGGCAGCGGACGGCCCTACCTCGTCGAGGGGATCGGCGAGGACTTCTGGCCGGACACCTTCGACCGCACGGCCGTCGACCGCACCGTGATGGTGAGCGATCGCGACTCGTTCCTCACCGCCCGTCGGGTCACGCGCGAAGAAGGCATCCTCGTCGGCGGCTCGGCGGGCACGGCCGTGTGGGCGGCGCTCGAGGTGGGCCGCGGGCTCGGCCCCGAGCACGTGGTGGTCGTCCTCATCCCCGACTCGGGTCGCGGCTACCTGTCGAAGCTGTACAACGACGACTGGATGGCGGACTACGGGTTCCTGCGGGCGAGCGGGCAGACGGCCGGTGATCTCCTCGCCCGCAAGAGCGCCACGGTCCCGGCCCTCGTGCACGTGCACCCCGACGAGACGGTGCGCGCCGTGATCTCGGTGCTGCGCGAGTTCGGCGTGTCACAGGTGCCGGTCGTGAAGGCGGAACCGCCCTTGGTCCTGGCCGAGGTGATGGGCGCGGTGCAGGATCGCGAGCTGATGGACCGCGCCTTCGCCGACCCGACGATCCTCGATCGGCCCATCGCGGAGGTGATGGGGCCGGCGCTGCCCACGCTGGGGAGCGGCGAGGCGGTCGAGATGGCGGTGGCCCGGCTGGAGACCGCTCCCGCGGTGCTGGTGCTCGACGCGGGGCATCCCGTCGGCATCCTCAGCCGGTCGGACGTCCTGGAGTTCCTGGCCCGGCACCTCACGCCGTGACCGGGCCCCGGAGGCCGGAGCACGGCTTCGAGACCCGGGCGATCCACGCGGGTCAGCCGCCCGATCCCGCGACCGGCGCGGTGAGCACGCCGATCTACCAGACCTCGACGTTCGCCCAGGAGGCGGTGGGGGAGCACCGCGGCTACGAGTACTCGCGATCGGCCAACCCGACGCGCACCGCGCTCGAGCAGTGCCTCGCCTCGCTCGAAGGCGCACGTCACGGGTTCGCGTTCGCGAGCGGCCTGGCCGCGACCGACGCCGTGCTGCGCACGCTGCGCCCGGGCGACCACGTCGTCATCCCGAGCGATGCATACGGAGGCACGTGGCGACTCGTGCACGACGTCTTCGCGCCCATGGGCATGCAGTTCGACGCAGTCGACCTCGACGACCCGGCCGCGCTCGCCGCCGCGTGGCAGCCGACCACCCGGCTCGTGTGGGTGGAGTCGCCCACCAACCCGTTGCTCGCCATCGTCGACATCGCGGCGGTGGCGAAATACGCGCACGACAGGGAGGCGCGCTGCGTCGTGGACAACACGTTCGCGACGCCGTACCTGCAGCGACCGCTCGAGCTGGGCGCCGACGCGGTGGTGCACTCCACCACCAAGTACCTGGGCGGCCACTCCGACGTGGTGGGCGGGTTCGTCGCGGTGCTCGACGACGAGCTCGCGGCGTCGATCGGCTTCCTGCAGAACGCAATCGGAGCGGTGCCCGCGCCGCTCGACTGCTGGCTGGTGCTGCGCGGGGTGAAGACGCTCGCGGTGCGGATGGACCGGCACTGCGCGAACGCGCGCGCGATCGTCGAGCTGCTCGACGCGCACCCGGGCGTCGACCGCGTGCTCTGGCCGGGGCGGCCCGGCCACCGCGGGCACGAGATCGCGTGCCGCCAGATGCGCGACTTCGGAGGCATGGTGTCGTGCACCCTGCGAGGCGGCGAAGCCGCCGCGGTCGCGGTCGCGGCCGCCACCCGGGTGTTCACGCTGGCCGAGTCGCTCGGCGCGGTGGAGTCGCTCATCGAGCACCCCGCACGCATGACACACCTGTCGGTGGCAGGGTCGACCAACGCGGTCGACCCTGCGCTGCTGCGCCTGTCGGTCGGCATCGAGACCGCCGACGATCTCGTGGCAGACCTGCGCGCCGCGCTCGACTCGGTGTCGTAGCCCCTGTCACAGCCCCCCTCTACGATGACGCCGTGCCCCCGCGGTCGGACCAGCCCAACCTGTTCGACGCGTCCAGGCCCAGCCTCGACGACGTCGGCCTGAGCCAGGGCGACACCGTCCGCTTCCGGCGGTCGGCCGCGCGCCGATGGCAGGAGGGCACGGTCTCGCGTCGCGAGCCCGACGGGTCGGTGGGCCTGCGCGACGCCGACGGCCGGTCCCGCGCCCTGCGGCCGGAGCTGCTCGAGGTGCGCACGGCGGGACCGCGCGGTGGTGTCCGGTGGGTGCCCGTGGTCGGCCGGTGAGCGAGCACCGCAGCGCAGCGAGGAGCGCACCCCTCGAGCGGTGCATCCGTCCGCCGCACGAGGTCGACCTCCGCCTCACGCTGGGCTGGTTGCGGCGGGGTCGTCTCGACCCCTCGATGCGCGTCGGGCCGGACGGGGTGTGGCGGGCGACCCGCACACCCGACGGGCCGGCCGCCGTGCGGCTCACCGCCGAGGGGAGCGAGGTGCGGGTGCGCGCGTGGGGACCGGGGGCGGCGTGGGCCCTCGACGCCGCGCCCGAGCTCGTGGGGTGTCACGACACCTGCGGCGGGTTCCGCCCCGAGCATCCTCTACTACGCGCGCTGCACCGGCGCCTGCCCGGCCTGCGCATCGCCCGCTCGAAGGCCGTGGTGGAGGCCGCGGTGCCGTCCATCCTCGAGCAGAAGGTTCCGGGGCGGGAGGCCCGCCGCTCCTACGCCGGCCTGTTGCGGCGGTTCGGTGAACGGGCGCCCGGCCCGGCGGGCGACGCGGGCATGCTCGTCCCGCCCCGCCCGGCGGCGCTCGCGACTGCGCCGTATTGGGCGTTCCACCCCCTCGGCGTGGAGCGCCGCCGGGCCGACACCCTGCGGCGGGTGAACGCGGTGGCACCCCGGCTGGAGGAGGCGGTCCACCTGCCGGTCGCCGACGCCCACCGCCGCCTGCGGGCGGTCCCCGGCGTGGGCGCGTGGACCGCAGCCGAGGTGGCCATCGTCGCCCTGGGCGACGCCGACGCCGTGAGCATCGGCGATTACCACCTGCCGCATCAGGTGTCGTGGGCGCTGACCGGCGAGCCCCGCGGCGACGATGCGCGCATGCTGGAGCTGCTCGAGCCCTATCGCGGGCACCGGGGCCGGGTGATCCGCCTGTTGGAGGCCGGGGGAGTCACCGCCCCGCGCTTCGGACCGCGGATGTCCCGGCAGTCCATCGCCGCTCTCTGAGACCGTCCTAGGGTGCGCACATGAGCGGGTCGGCACCGATCTACGTGTCACGGCTGGTGCGCCTGCCCCTCCTCGACGCCGAAGGGGTGGCCATCGGGCGCCTCGACGACGTCGTCCTCTCGCCCTCCAGCCCGGGCGCGCCGCCGCGTGTGCTCGGTTTCGTGGCCTCGGTGCAGCGCCGCCGCATCTTCGTGAACGCCAACCGCGTCGGCGAGATCGACGCGTCGGGGATCCGCCTCAGCTCGGGAACGGTCGACCTTCGCCGTTTCGCGCTGCGCCCGGGTGAGCTGCTGGCACGGCGCGACGTGCTCGACCGCCCGTCCGGCGCGGACGTGGTGAACGACCTGGCGCTGCAAGCGGTCACGGGCCGCTACCGATCCTGGGAGGTCGCGGCCGTCTCCGTGGGCCCACGCGGCCTGTTGCGCAGGCGGCGGGCGGCGCGCATCACCCCGTGGCACGAGGCCGCGGCCCTGTTCGACGTGGGGCCCGAGGCCCGCCAGGTGGCCGAGTTCCGTGAGCTCCATCCCGCGGACATGGCGCAACGGATCGCGGGCCTCGCGCCCGAACGGCGGCGGGCGCTCGCCGAGGCGATGGACGACGAGCGTCTGGCCGACGTGCTCGAGGAGCTTCCCGAGGACGAGCAGGTGCGCCTGATCGAGAGCCTCGACATCGAACGGGCGGCCGACGTGCTCGAGCAGATGGAGGCGGACGACGCAGCCGACCTGCTGGCGGAGCTGCCGGTCGGCGAGCGCGACGAGCTCCTGCGGGCCATGGAGCCGGAGGAGGCGCTCCCCCTCCGACGGCTGCTCGAGTACGAGGGCGACACCGCGGGCGGCCTCATGACGCCCGAGCCGGTGGTGCTCGGCCCCGACACGACCGTCGCCGAGGCGCTGGCGCGGCTGCGCGACGTCGACCTCGCCGCCGCCCTCGCCGCCCAGGTCTTCGTGGTGCACCCGCCGACCGAGACGCCCACCGGTCCCTACATCGGCGCGGTGGGCTTCCAGCGCCTGCTACGGGAGCGTCCCGCGTCGGCGATCGTCGACTGCATCGACGACGGCAACGAGCCGGTGCTGCCCGACCTGCCCGAGGCCGAGGTGGCCAAGCGGCTCGCGGCGTACGACGCGGTGGCGGTGGCGGTCTGCGACGAGGGCGGCCGGCTGGTGGGGGCGGTCACGGTCGACGACGTGCTCGACCGGGTGCTGCCCGAGGGTTGGCGGGACCGGTGAGCGCCGCGACCCGCGCGACAGGGGCGGTGCACCGGTGGTGAGACGGCGGGAGGACCTGTCGAAGCCGCGCGGGGGCATCCGCTTCGGCATCCACTACGACCCCGAGGCCTTCGGTCGATTCTCCGAGGCCATCGCCCGGCTCCTCGGCACCGCCCGCTTCCTCGTCGCCCAGACCGTCCTCGTGATCCTCTGGATCTCGATCAACGTGGCCGCCGCCCGGCTGCAATGGGATCCCTATCCGTTCATCCTGCTCAACCTCGCGTTCTCGACGCAGGCTGCGTACGCGGCGCCGTTGATCCTGCTCGCGCAGAACCGCCAGGCCGATCGCGACCGGGAGGAGATCGAGCGCGATCGCGAGGTCAATGCCCGGGCGCTGGCCGACACGGAGTTCCTCGCGCGCGAGCTGGTGTCGATCCGGCTCGCGTTGGCCGACGTCGTCACCAACCACGATCTCGAGCGGGCGCTCGACCGCATCGCCGCTCGCCTCGCCGACGTCCAGCGGGAGACGGCCGAGCGGTAGGCTCTTCGCGGTGGACGATCCGTTCGGCGCCGACGACCCGTTGCAAGCGCTGTCGATCAACGATCGCCTCTTCGAGTACCGGCCCCTCGTTCCGCCCGACGGTACCGGCGCGATCGGTGCCATCGATCGCTGGCGG
Organism: Actinomycetota bacterium; assembly: GCA_005888325.1. Lineage (NCBI taxonomy): Bacteria > Bacillati > Actinomycetota > Actinomycetota bacterium. Next base: position 101,869 of record VAWU01000025.1, on the reverse strand, counting down.
CGCCGCACCGCGGCCGGGGCGGTTCTCGCGTCGGTCGCCCGCGGCCTCCAGCAGGTGTTCGATCCCGAGCGCAAGGAGCGAATCCTCGAGCTTCACTTCGATCCGGACAGCCCGCAGGCGTCCTTCGTGGTGCTGCGGCCCTGGTTGCGCGACCGCTGACGCTCAGGCCGAGCGGGTCGGCTCGGGCCGCTCGGTCATCTGGAGGCTCTGACGCTCGGCCATCGCCGCGAGGACCGGGCGCAGCTCTTCGATGATCGCCTGCACCTCGGCTTCTGTCGGGTGCCAATCCAACCGCGCATCCATCTGCCTCACCATCCCTTCGGTCGTCATTGGCCGAATGCCCTGGTTCATTCATCGGTCCTTCGGCGGGATGACCTGAGCAGGATGATGCAGAAGGCCCAGCCCGACGGGCGGTTCAGCGAGGGGGTGTAGGCACGATCGAGCTCCAGGAAGGACGTCTCAGCTCCTGGGGACGTCGCTCCAGGGGACGACTCAGCTCCTGGGGACGTCACTCCATGGGACGTCCTTGTCCACGCGGGGCTCGCCGGGCAGGCCGAGCACGCGCTCGCCGAGGATGTTGCGCATGATCTCGGACGTGCCGCCCTCGATGGAGTTGGCGCGCGTTCGCAAGAAGAGCTTGTGGACGTCGCGTCCGCTGAGCGCGGCTTCTTCGGGTCGCGTCATCTCGTAGCTCCCGTAGAGCATCCCGTTCGGACCGAGCAGGTTGACGCAGAACTCGAAGATGCGCTGGTTGAGCTCGGCGAAGGCGAGCTTCGCGGTGGAGCCCTCGGGGCCGGGCGTGCCGCGGGTGCGCAACTGTGAGGCGCGGATGTTGGTGAGCCGGTTGACCTCGGCCTCGACCCAGAGCCGGGTGAGCTGATCGCGCATGACGGGGTCCTTGTCGGCGCGCTGCTGCCAGAGGTGCACCGCCTCGCCGATCGGGCCGCCACCGCGCGGCGCGATGGCGCCGCCGATCGACACGCGCTCGTTCATCAGCGTGGTCAGGGCGACGTGCCAGCCCTCACCGAGACCACCCAGGCGCTCGGCGTCGGGGATGCGCACCTCCGTGAGGTAGACCTCGTTGAACTCCGCCTCACCGGTGATCTGGCGCAGCGGCCGCACCTCGACGCCCGGTGCATGCATGTCGAGCACGAAGTAGGTCATGCCGCGGTGCTTCGGGGCGTCGGGATCGGTGCGCGCGATGAGCAGGGCGCGCCTCGACGTGTGCGCGAGCGTGGTCCACACCTTCTGACCGTTGACGATCCACTCGTCGCCGTCGCGCTGCGCCCGCGTCGCGAGCGCGGCCACGTCGGAGCCCGCGCCGGGCTCACTGAAGAGCTGGCACCAGATCTCCTCGCTCGTGAACAACGGTCGTAGGTAGCGCCGCTTCTGGTCCTCGCTGCCGTGGGTGACGATCGTGGGCGCGGCCATGCCGAGCCCGATCGGGTTGCGCATCGCGGTGAACGGCGCACCCGCGGCCCGCAGCCGCTCGTCGACGAGCTTCTGGAGCTTGGGGCTGGCGTCGAGGCCGCCCTGGCCCTCGGGGAACTGCACCCATGCCAACCCCCGGTCGAACTGGTGGCCGAGGAACTCGCGCGGGTGCGTGTGCTTGGGCGGGTGCTCCGACAACAGCTGGTCGACGCGCTCGGCGACGGCCTGCTCGGTCGCGCGATCTGTTGCCGCGACCGTGGGTTCGACGGTGGTGGACATGGTGCGAGGTTACTGTTCGTCGGTGCCGCGGGACGCAATCGACGTCGAGGTGGACGGCCGCACCCTCACCGTGTCGAACCCCTCGAAGGTGTTCTTCTCGGCGCGCGGTGAGACCAAGCTCGACCTGGTGGAGTACTACATCGCGGTCGGTGCCGGTGCGCTGGTCGGCGTACGCGAGCGCCCGACCGTGCTCAAGCGGTTCCCCAACGGCGCCGAGGGCGAGTTCTTCTTCCAGAAGCGGGTGCCGGCGAAGCGACCGGAATGGCTCGAGACCGTGACCGTCTCGTTCCCCAGCGGGCGCGACGCAGAGGAGCTCTGCCCCGTCGACGTCGCCCACCTCGTCTGGGCGGTGAACCTCGGCTGCCTCGACCTCAACCCGTGGCCCGTGCGGCGATCCGACGTCGACCATCCCGACGAGCTCCGTATCGACCTCGACCCGCAGCCCGGGGTGGCGTTCGACGTGGTGCGTCGCGTCGCGATGGAAGCGCGTGCAGTGCTCGATGAGCACGGGCTGGTCGGCTTCCCGAAGACGTCGGGCTCGCGGGGCATCCACGTCAACGTCCGCATCGAGCCCCGGTGGGACTTCTACAGCGTGCGCCGGGCGGCGCTGGCGCTGGGTCGGGAGGTGGAGCGCCGCCTCCCCGAGCTGGCGACGTCGAAGTGGTGGAAGGAGGAGCGGGGCGAGCGGGTGTTCATCGACTACAACCAGAACGCGCGCGACCGCACGGTCGCATCGGTCTACTCGGTGCGCAACAACCCCGAGGGCCGCGTGTCGTGTCCGCTGTCGTGGGACGAGGTGCCCGACGTCGAGCCGTCAGACCTCACGCTGGCGACGGTGCCGGCGCGCGTGAAGGAGCGGGGCGACGCGGGCGCGGCCATCGACGATCACCATTATTCGCTCGACCCCCTTCTCGAGCTGGCGGCGCGCGACGAGGCCGGAGGGCTGGGCGACGCGCCATGGCCACCCCACTTCGCCAAGCAGCGTGGCGAGCCCAGTCGCGTGCAGCCCAGCCGGGCACGCAAAGAGACGTGACGACGAGGTTCGACCTCGACACCGCGCTCACGCGGGTCGACGACACCACGTTCGAGGGCCGCATCGCACGCGCCTGGTGGGTCTTCCGCGGGCCCAACGGGGGTTATCTCGCGGCCATGCTCCTTCGGGCGCTCGTCGAGGCGACCGCCGATGGCGAGCGGGCCCCCCGGTCGCTCACCGTGCACTACCTCGAGGCGCCGGCCGAGGGCCCGGTGCGGGTCACCACCGCGGTCGAGCGGCGAGGGAGGTCGCTGTCCACCGTCACCGCGCGCATGACGCAGGACGGCCGGCTCGTCGCGATCGCGATCGGTGCGCTGTCGAAGGCATGGCCGGCGCCGGCGTACAACGACGCGGTGATGCCCGACGTGCCGCCGCCCGAGAGGTGCACCGAGGCCGTGCGTCCCGGCGAGGTGCCCCCGATCTTCACGCAGATCGAGACGAGGTGGGCCATCGGCGCCCGGCCGGCTTTCACGGCTGACGCGGCCGCGCACGTGGGTGGGTGGATCCGCCTCGTCGAGCCGCGGCGGCTCGACGCCGTCCTCGCCACCGCCATGATGGACTTCTGGTTGCCGTCGATGTTCAACCGGATCGGCCTGGTGGCAGGCGTGCCGACCATCGACCTGACCGTGCACCTGCGGGCCGCGCCTCCCGCGGACGCGCACGACGACGACTGGTACCTGGTGACCTTTTCCAGCCGCCTTTCCGCCGAGGGCTTCGCCGAGGAGGACGGCGAGCTCTGGTCGCGCGACGGTCGACTGCTTGCGCAGTCGCGCCAGCTCGCGCTCGTCCTGGCCGCGCGCGCCTGATCAGCCGGCCGCGGCCATGAGCGCGGCGCCGATCGCGCCGGCCCGGTCGCCCAGCTGCGCGGACACGACGCGCAGCGGAAATCCGCGGATGTAGAGCGCGTCGCGCGCCGCCTGCTCGATCCGGCCCGCGAACGACGGACCGAGCTTGTCGCCCAGCCCACCGCCGATGACCACCACGGAGAGGTCGAGCAAGGTCACCGCGGAGACCACGGCGGCGCCGAGCGCGATCACCGCGTCGTCGATGAGCTCCTCCGCGACCGGGTCGCCGGCGGCGAGGGCCTTGGCCCACACGCCCGACGTCATCCGGCCCGGCTTGCGCCCGGACCCGCCGTCCGCGAGGTCGACGAGTGCGGTCGGCGCGCCGTGCGCGTGCCGCTCGCGGGCCTCCCGCTCCATCGATCCCCGGCCGGCGTACGCCTCGAGGTGGCCGGGGAAGCCGCAACCGCAGATGCGCCCCCCCGGATGCACGACGGTGTGACCGATCTCTCCCGCGATCCCGGACGGCCCGCGGCGGAGGACACCGTCCAGCACCACGCCGCCCCCGACGCCTGTGCCCACCCAGACCCCGAGCAGCTCGCGGGCCCCCCGGGCCGCACCCATCCGGTGCTCCGCGAGCACGCCGACGTTCACGTCGTTGTCGAGTCGCACGTCGACCCCGCCGAGGGCCTTGGAGACCTGCGGGCCCAGCTCGACCTCGGCGTCGAAGCCGGTCAGATTGGGCGCCCGGCGCACGGTGCCGCGCGTGTGATCGACGACACCTGGGGCTCCGACGCCGACTCCTCCGGCGGCGCCCGGCCCGCCGAGGTCGGCGACGACGCCCGCGATCGTGTCGACGACCCCGTCGAGCCCGGCCGCCACCGGCGTCTTGCGCTTGGCCTCGGCCGTGACCTCCTCGCCGTGGAGAACGACGCCGAAGACCTTGGTGCCGCCCAGGTCGATGCCGATCCAGGGCCGCGCCCCCTTGGTCATGGCGTCAATCTGACACATCGCTCGGCCACGTCGCTCGGCCTGTATCGCAGTGCCCCTGTCGAGCGGGACCGCCGGCCACGCCTGTGGACAACCGTCGAAATCCACAGGGTTTTGGCCCTATCCATCCACAATCGACGCTTCGTACGATTTGACCATGAGCTTCGAGGTGACCCTGGTCGACGACACCGTGGAGTGGGTGGACGGCGCCGATTCCTACCAGCACGAGGGCCCGATGACGACGTTCTTCGCCCGCGGGGCACCGCTCGAGCCCGGCGGCACGGCGCGTCACACCGCGCTCGACTCGTGGAGCGTGAAGCTGGCGAGCTTCCGCACCGACCGGGTGCTGAAGATCCGCCGGGCGGAGCGGCCGCGCCGGGTGAATGTGGCGTGAAGAAGTGCTAGACCGGCGGCGCTCCGGCTGGGAGGCAGTGACGATGGCGACCGACGATCGTTTGGAGCGTCGACTCGGGTCGCGCCGCGCGGCGGGTGCCCAACGGGCGAAGGCGGCGCGCGAGCTCCGACAGGCCAAAGCCGTCGCCCGCACCGCGCTCTGCCGGGGAACGGTCGTCTGGGCCTGGATCGCCTTCCCCGACCAGCCCGGCCGGCACAAGACGCGGCCCGCGGTCGTCCACGAGGTCGTCGGTCGCCTCGTGCGCGTGCACCAGGTGACGAGCTCGACCAAGGACTCCGTGCGCCAGTCACACCTCTACGTGCTGCTCGACGACTGGGGCGCTGCCGGCCTGTCGCGTCCGTGCCTGGTCGACCGTCGGATCGTCGATCTCCAGCTGTGCGACATCACGTCGGTCGTCGGATCCCTCGCCACCTCCGACTTCGCGCGCGTCTTCGCCACCGCCGGGCCCACGTCGCCGCTGCTGTAGCGCGCCTCCGGGAGCTCCGTGGATAAGGTGCGCGCACCTTGGGTGCTCTGCGCGATCGTGGGCCGTTGAAGTGGCCGTCGCTCGAGTGGGTGTCGTCGTGGCCGGTGCTCCGCCAGCTCCGCGGCGACGACCGCCTGGCGTTGGGGGCCGCGGCGCGCTCCTGGCGATCGGCGGCCGCGCGGCCCCGCACCGAGAGCGCCGACCGCGTGGTGCCTTCGGTGTGCCCGTACTGCGCGGTGGGGTGCGGCCAGCGCGTCTTCGTGCAGGACGAGCGGGTCGTGCAGATCGAGGGCGATCCCGACAGCCCGATCTCGCGCGGGCGCCTGTGCCCGAAGGGCTCGGCCAGCAAGCAGCTCGTGACCGGTCCGGAGCGCGAGTACCGGGTGAGGTACAGGCGCCCCCACGGCACCGAGTGGGAGGAGCTGTCGCTCGACCGGGCGATGGAGATGATCGCGGACCGCGTGATCGAGACCCGCCGGGCGACGTGGCAGGAGCACGACGGTCGAGGCCGCCAGCTGCGCCGGACGATGGGCATCGCCAGCCTCGGCGGCGCGACGCTCGACAACGAAGAGAACTACCTGATGAAGAAGCTCTACACCGCGCTCGGGGCGGTGCAGATCGAGAACCAGGCGCGCATATGACACTCCGCCACCGTCCCCGGTCTGGGGACCTCGTTCGGTCGCGGTGGCGCCACGACGTTCCAGCAGGACCTGCAGAACTCCGACTGCATCGTGATCATGGGATCGAACATGGCCGAGTGCCACCCGGTCGGCTTCCAGTGGGTCATGGAGGCGCAGGCCCGGGGCGCGAAGGTCATCCACATCGACCCCCGCTTCACCCGGACGAGCGCGGTCGCCGACCTGCACGTGCCGATCCGGGCCGGGAGTGACATCGCCTTTCTCGGCGGTCTCGTGAACCACATCCTGCAGAACGGCCGGGAGTTCCGCGAGTACGTGCTGGCCTACACCAACGCGTCGACGATCCTGCGCGAGGACTTCCGCGACACCGAGGACCTCGACGGCCTGTTCTCCGGTTGGGACGAGGCGGCGGGCACGTACGACGTCGAGACGTGGCAGTACGAGGGCCTCGAGGCCGCAGCCGCGGCGGGCCAGCGCGAGCTGATGGCCCGGCCGGGCGCGCCCGATCGCCACGGAAGTCACGGAGGGCTCAGTGGCAACCCGCCCGAGAGCGACGTCACGTTGACCCATCCCCGGTGCGTCTTCCAGGTGCTGAAGCGCCACTTCGCTCGCTACACGCCCGAGCTCGTCGAAGACATCTGCGGCGTGCCGAAGGACGTCTTCCTCGAGGTGGCGGAGACCCTGTGCCGGAGCTCGGGGCGCGAACGCACGTCGGCGTTCTGCTACGCGGTGGGCTGGACGCAGCACTCCGTCGGTGTGCAGTACATCCGCACGGCCGCGATCGTGCAGCTGCTGCTCGGCAACATCGGACGCCCGGGCGGCGGCATCCTCGCGCTGAGGGGCCACGCGAGCATCCAGGGCTCGACCGACATCCCGACGCTCTACGACACCCTGCCCGGCTACATCCCCATGCCGCACGCGCAGGAGCACCAGACGCTCTCCGAGTACATCGAGCAGAACTCCTCGGCGACGGGGTTCTGGGGCCACATGGACGCGTACGTCGTGAGCCTGTTGAAGGCATGGTGGGGTGACGCGGCCACGGCCGAGAACGACTTCTGCTTCGACTACCTCCCCCGCATCGACGGCGACCACTCGACCTATGCGTCGATTCAGGCGATGCTCGACGGTGGCGTGAAGGGGTTCTTCGTGGTCGGCGAGAACCCCGCGGTCGGCTCCGCGAACGGAAGGCTCCACCGTCGGGCGTTCGCCGAGCTCGACTGGATGGTGGTCCGCGACCTGGTGGAGGTGGAGACGGCGGCCTTCTGGTGCGACTCGCCGGAGATCGAGCGCGGTGAGCTGCACACGTCCGACATCGCAACCGAGGTGTTCTTCCTGCCGGCCGCGGCCCACACCGAGAAGGACGGCAGCTTCACCAACACGCAACGTCTGCTGCAGTGGCACACGAAAGCGGTCGAGCCGCGCGACGACTGCCGGTCCGATCTGTGGTTCTACTTCCACCTCGGTCGCATCATCCGCGAGCGGCTCGCGACGTCGACCGATCCGCGCGACAGGCCCCTGCTCGACCTCACGTGGGACTACCCGGTCGAGGGCGAGCACGACGAGCCGCGCGCCGACGCGGTCTTGCGCGAGGTCAACGGCCGGGGGCCCGACCGACACGAGCTCTCCGCGTTCACGGAGCTGCGCGCCGACGGCTCGACGGCTTGCGGCTGCTGGATCTACTGCGGCGCGTTCGCCGACGGCGTGAACCAGACGGCGCGCCGCAAGCCGGGTCGCGAGCAGAGTTGGGTCGCGCCGGAGTGGGGATGGGCGTGGCCGGCGAACCGCCGCCTTCTCTACAACCGGGCGTCGGCCGACCCGGAGGGCCGGCCCTGGTCGACGCGCAAGCGGTACGTGTGGTGGGACGCGGCGGCGGGCGAGTGGACGGGCGCCGACGTCCCCGACTTCCCGGTGCACAAGCGGCCCGACTACGTGCCTCCCGCGGGGGCACGCGCCGAGGACGCGCATCGGGGCGACGAGCCCTTCGTGATGCAGGCCGACGGCCGGGGATGGCTCTACGCGCCGAGTGGCCTGGTCGACGGGCCGCTTCCGACCCACTACGAGCCGCACGAGTCGCCGTTCGCCAACCGGCTCTACGGCCGCGACTCGAACCCGGCGCGGCAGACGTCGCGCCGGCGCGAGAACCGTTACAACGAGGACGCGGCTGCGTACCCCTACGTCCTCACGACGTACCGCCTGACCGAGCACCACACGGCCGGCGGGATGTCACGGTTCCTCGGCTACCTGTCGGAGCTGCAGCCTGAGCCGTTCTGCGAGGTGAGCCCGGCGCTGGCGCACGAGCGCGGGCTCGTCCACGGCGACTGGGCCACGGTGGTCACCGCGCGCGCGGCCATCGAGGCGCGCGTGCTCGTGACCGAGCGGATGCGACCGCTCGTCGTTCAGGGTCGGGCGCTGCACCAGGTGGGCCTGCCGTACCACTGGGGCTGGCGGGGGATCAGCAAGGGCGATTCCGCCAACGACCTCCTGCCGCTGGTGCTCGATCCCAACGTGCACATCCAGGAAGCCAAGGCGGCGACGTGCGACATCCGGCCCGGGCGCCGGCCCCGGTGACCGCCGGCCGCGTCGGGTTCTTCACCGACACGACGCTTTGCATCGGCTGCAAGGCGTGCGAGGTGGCGTGCAAGGAATGGAACGCGGTGCCGGAGGACCCGCTCGGGTTCACGGGCAACTCCTACGACAACACGATGGGCCTCGGCGCGAGCACCTGGCGCCACGTCGCGTTCGTCGAGCGATCGGCGCCGGCCCGCGACGACGGAGACGCCGACGGGGTCAGGTGGCTCATGTCGTCCGACGTGTGCAAGCACTGCACCCACGCCGCGTGCCTGGAGGTGTGCCCGACCGGCGCGCTCTTCCGCACCGAGTTCGGGACGGTGGTCGTGCAGCAGGACGTGTGCAACGGCTGCGGCTACTGCGTGCCGGCCTGTCCCTTCGGCGTGATCGATCAACGTCGCGGCGACGGGCGGGCTTGGAAGTGCACGCTGTGCTACGACCGGCTGAAGGGGGGCCTCGAGCCTGCGTGCGCGCAGGCGTGTCCGACCGACTCGATCCAGTTCGGCCCGCTCGAGGAGCTGCGCAGCCGAGCCGCGCGTCGCGTCGACCAGCTGCACGACATCGGGCGGACCGAAGCGCGCCTCTACGGCGCGGACGCGCGTGACGGCGTCGGGGGATTCGGCGCGTTCTTCCTGCTGCTCGACGAGCCCCAGGTGTACGGGCTGCCTCCCGACCCGTTCGACAGCACACGGCGGCTGGCCGGGATGTGGCGGGCCGCCGCGGCGGCCGCGGGCTCGCTCGTCGTCGGGGTGGTCGCCGCGTACGCCGGGGGCCGCAGATGAGGGCGGGGCGGGAGCGACGGATGGTGCCCGACGCCACCCCGCAGTCCTACTACGACCGCCCGATACTGAGGGCGCCGGTCTGGAAGGCCCACGTACCCCTCTACTTCTTCACCGGCGGGCTGGCCGGCGCATCCTCCGTGCTCGCCTTCGGCGCCCGCGTGACGGGCAACCACCGCCTCGCCCGCGCCGCTCTGCTCGCGGCGGCCGCGGGTCTGCTCCCGAGCCCGGTGCTGCTGATCGACGACCTCGGACGGCCCGAGCGCTTCTACAACATGCTGCGCGTCTTCAAGCCGACCTCGCCGTTGAGCGTCGGCTCCTGGCTGCTGGTCGCCTTCGGGCCCGCGTCGGTCGGTGCGGCCGGCTGCGAGGTGCTCGGTGTCCTGCCCCGCGTCGGGCGGACGGCCGAGACGGTCGCCGCCGTGCTCGGGCCGTTCATCGCGACCTACACCGCGGTCCTCGTCTCGGACACCGCGGTGCCCGCATGGCACGACGCGCGGCGCGAGCTGCCGTTCGTCTTCGCCGCGAGCGCCGCCGCGTCCGCGGGAGCGGCGGCCGCGATGCTGACGCCCGTGGTCGACGCGCGTCCGGCGCGCCGGTTCACGTTCGGCGGCGCGACCGTGTCGCTTCTCGCGCTCGAGGTCATGAGGCGTCGACGCGGAGTGACGATGGAGCCGTACCGGACGGGCCCGGCCGGAAGGTTGAGCGCGTGGGCCCGGGCGCTGATCGCGACCGGCGCGCTGGTGACGACCGTGCCGGGACGCACGCGGCGCAGCGCCGCCGTGTGCGGCGGCGCGGTGGTCCTCGCCGGCGCGCTGTGCGAGCGCTTCGCCGTGGTGCGCGTCGGCTCGGAGTCGGCGCGGGACCCGGCCTACACGATCGGCGCGCAAGCTCGCGTTCACTAGCGCACGTGCCTCGACCGAGCGTGCGCGTCTCACACCGCGCCGTGTACGACCTCGAGGTTGAAGTGCCGCGAGGTCGCCGGAGACGGGCGCGAACGGACGAATTTGCTTGTGGACAGATTTCGGCAATTCACAGGGTTATCCCTCTGGATGCCCACAGGCCGTTCGTCTTAGCGTCGGCGCAACGGGTGTGCGATTGGCTGGCGCGTCCGGGCGGCATCCACGACGTTCCGCTTGAGGAGCGGACATGAAGCCGGTTGCCGCGCCGGCCAGCGTTCCACTCTTGCGCCCGAGCCGGCTCGCCTCCCCCCAACGCCCGGCGAGCCGGCTCGGCGCTCTTCTCAGTCCGCGGTTCGAAGCTCGAGCCGCGTGACGCGCCGGTCGCCGGCGTAGACGTTCATGCGATCGCCGCGCAGGAACCCCACGAGCGTCATGCCGGCTTCATCGGCCAGCTCGACGGCCAGGCTCGAGGGCGCGGAGACCGCAGCCAGCGCCGGGATGCCGGCCATCAGCGCCTTCTGCACCAACTCGAAGCCGGCGCGGCCCGAGGCCAGGATGACGTGAGAGGTGAGCGGGAGGCGGCCTTCGAGCGCGGCCCAGCCGATCACCTTGTCGAACGCGTTGTGACGTCCGACGTCTTCGCGCATGCAGACGAGGGCGCCCTGCGCGTCGAAGAGTCCCGCCGCGTGCAGTCCACCGGTCGCGTCGAACACGCGCTGGGCCTCGCGCAGGCGAGCTGGGAGCGCGGCGAGGATGGTGGGGGAGAGGCGGAGCGGGTCGTCGGCCACCGAGTACGGCGAGCGGGTGCGGACGGCGTCGATGCTCGCCTTGCCGCACAGCCCGCACGACGACGAGGTGAAGAAGTTCCGCGCCGCGCTCGAGTCGACGGGCGCGACACCCGACGCCAGCTCGACGTCGAGCACGTTGTACTGCTGCGGGTCGGGCGTGCAGTAGCGCATCGCCCGCACGTCGGCCGGTCGCGCCACCAGTCCCTCGGTGAGCACGAACCCCGCCGCGAGCTCGAAGTCGTTGCCCGGAGTCCGCATGGTGACGGACACGGGCACGCCGCCGACGCGCAGCTCGAGCGGCTCCTCGGCGACGAGGGCGTCGAAGCTCTCACGGCCGACGCCGGCGTCGACTCGGAGCACCGGTCGCTTGACGGTGTTGCGGCCCACGCGATCAGCCCAGCACGAGCCCGCGTGCCGCGGTGCTCCCACCGTCGACCGGCAGGTTGATGCCGGTGACGAACTCGGACTCGACGCTGGCGAGGTACAGCGCGGCGTAGGCGACGTCGGTGGCGGTGCCGAGACGCGTGAGGTGCATGCCCTCGAGGCGTCGACGACGGTCGCCGTCGAGACCGGCATCGCGACGGTCGTGCAGGATGTAACCGGGGCTGACCGTGTTGCACCGCACGTTGTCCTTGGCGTAGTCGACGGCGATGGAGCGGGTGAGCGCGTTCATCCCGCCCTTGCTGGCCGCGTAGGCGGCGAGGCCGGGCGTGCCGCGTTCCGCGGCGCGCGACGAGACGTTCACGATCGATCCGTGGCCCGCCTCGACCATCGCCGGGATGGCAGCGCGGCACAGCCACGCCACGGCCGTGAGGTTCACCCGCAACGTCGCCTCCCAGGCTTCGGTGGTGACCAGGGTGACGGGACCGTCGCGACCGTCGCCACTGGTGACCGCGTTGTTGACGAGCACGGTGAGGCCGCCGAACCGCTCGACGGCGGTGGCGACGAGCGAGTCGCACGCAGCCTCGTCGGCGAGATCCACGGCTGTGAAGGTCGCGTCGCCTCCTTCGTCCGCGATCGCCGCGGCCATTCGTTCGCCCCGTTCGTGATCGCGACCGGTGACGACGACCCGAGCCCCCTCTCGCGCGAACAGACGCGCCACGGTTCGTCCCAGGCCCGAGGTGGAGCCGGTGACGATGGCGACCTCACCGGCGAGTCGACCACCTGTAAGTCCAGCCGAACGACGCTCGGTCATGATCGCGACCGAAGTTACTAGCCTCTGTCACATGGAACGGCGTGCGATGGGACTGCTCGCAGGTCAGAAGGGACTGGTCACGGGCGGCGGATCGGGCATCGGACGCGCGACGTGCCTTCGCATGGCGGAGGAGGGCGCGACCGTGGCGGTCGTCGACGTCGACGGCGAGCGGGCCGAAGCCGTGGCCAAGGAGGTCGACGGCCACGCGTACGCGGTGGACGTCACCGATGCGGGGGCGTTGGCCGAGGCCGCGCGCGAGGCCGCCGACCGCATGGGGGGCCTGACGCTGCTGCTCAACAATGCCGGCACCAGCTTCCTGGCCCCGCTGCACGAGTTCCCGCCCGACGAGTGGGACCGCATTGTGCGGGTCAACCTCACGGGCGTGTACCACGGCTTCCGTGCTTGCGTCCCGCTGATGCTCGAGGCCGGGGGCGGGAGCATCGTGAGCACGGCGTCGATCAGCGGCACCCGCCCGGCCGCGGGTGAAGCGCCGTACTCGGCGGCCAAGGCGGGCGTGGCCGCGTTGACCGCAGGCGCCGCCCTCGAGTACGCACCCGCCATCCGGGTGAACTCGGTCAGCCCGGGCATGATCCGAACCCGCCTCACCGCACCCCTGCTCGACGATCTCCCCGGTCAGGAGGAACGACTGACCGCGCTGACGCCGATGAGTCGCATCGGCGAGCCGGGCGACGTCGCCGACGTCGTCGTGTTCCTCTGGTCCGAGCTCGCCCGCTTCGTCACCGGCCAGAACCTCGTGGTCGACGGAGGCATGACCCTCGGTGCCTCGGGGGTCGACGGACTGCTCGACTACCTCCTCCCGCAGCACGCGAGGGACATGGGCCGTGAGCCGCGCAGCCAGCCCCGGTGAGGCCGGCTGATGCCGCTTCTCGTCCGGGCGGGCGCGGATGACGTCGCTCACCTTTCTGGGCACGGGCAACTTCCTCGCTCCCGGCCGCTACTGGAACAGCTTCGTCGTCGACACCAACATCCTCGTCGAGCCGGCCCCGACGGTGCTGCCCCACCTGCGCCGCTGCGGTCTCGCGGCGAAGGACCTCGAGGTCGTCGTCATCTCGCACTTCCACGCCGACCACACGTTCGGCTGGCCGTTCCTGCTGCTCGAGCTGTTGAAGTCGGGGCGCGACCGGCCGCTCTCGATCGTCGGACCGCCTGACGTCGACGCGTTCCTCTCCGACATGATGAGCCTCGGTGCGGTTCGCAACGTCCACGATGCCGCGCACGCGGAGCTCGACCTCCGCTACGTCGAGGTCGACGGGTCCTGGCAGGCGGCCGGGCCGTTGCGGTTTCGCGCCATCGAGGTCGACCACGTGCCGCACCTCCGCTGCTTCGGCTACCTCCTCGAACGCGGTCACCGCACGATCGCCTACTCGGGTGACACGCAGCCGTGCGCGGGGCTCGACGAGCTGGTGGGTGCGTCCGACACTGCCGTGCTCGAGTGCAACGGTCGACATCCCGAGCCCACGCACATGGACCTCGACGCGATCCGCGCGCTCCGCGCCCGCTTCCCTGCCGTGCCCTTCGTGCTCACCCACGTGGGTCCCGACGTCGACGCGTCGGGCATCGGGGACGCGGTGCTGCCCGACGACTTCGAGACGCTGAACCTCTGATCCCTACGACGCGCCGGCCCTGACGATGCGTTCGATCCGGTCGAGGAACCCGGGCCATCCGCCCGCCGCCAGATCACACTCGTGGGCGGAGGGAAAGCCCTCGTGCAAGAGCACGAGCCGCGTCTTGCCACCCTCGTCGCGAAGCTCGACAGTGACGCGCGTGTCCGTCCAGGGGGAGTCGACGCCTTCGATGGTCTCGGTCATGACGAGGCGCGACGGCGGGTCGACCTCGAGGTACACGCCGCTCTCGACGAACGGCCTCTCACCGGGCGGGCCGAACTCGACCCGGTAACGGCCGCCGGCGCGCACGTCGAGGTCGGTGACACGGACGACCCATCCGTCGCCGTCCTGGTACCACGACTCCATCGCGGCGCGGGTGGTCCAGACCGCGAACACCGCCTCTCTCGACGCGTCGATGAGCCGCTCGATCTGCAGAGTCGTGCCTTCTGTCATCGCTCCTCCTGGGTCTGTGCGTACCTGTCGATCCGGTCGAGCCGGCGCTCCCACAGCCGCCGCAGCTGCTCGATCCACCGGGCGGCATCTTCGATCGGCTCTCGGACGATCTCGCACCGGCGGACGCGGCCGGTCTTGACCGTGTGCACCACTCCTGCGTCCTCGAGGACCTGCACGTGCTTGAGCACCCCCCGCAACGACATCGCGAAGGACTCGGCCAGCTCCGTCACCGAGGCCGGGCCGCGACTGAGCCGGCGGAGGATCGCGGCCCGTGTTGGGTCGCCCAGCGCCGCGAACGTCTCGTCGATGGCTTGCCCGGGAGTCACGTGTGCCTCGGAATCATAGTGAACTGAATAGTTCACTATGGTCCGGTCGGAAGCGTGCGTCAAGAGCGGTGTGTCGCGGCGCGCCGCCACGTCGATGTGCGAGGTGAGCGTCGCGGGCCTCGCTCGTCGTCGAGGTCGATGCCGGTACGATCGCTCCTCCGAATGCGCGTGACGATGATGCTGGCCGACTCGGCCCAGGCAGTGGCGGGAAAGCTCTACGTCCTCGGTGGGGGTTGGTCGATCACCGGGCCGGAGCCGGCGCCGAGCGCGATCGCGATCAAGCTCGATGTCCCCTGGGACCAGGCGGAGGTGGCGCACCGGTGGACGCTGGCGCTCGTCGATGCCGACGGCACGCCGGTGTTCCTGCCCGCGCCCGACGACGGCCAGCAGCCGCTGCGCCTCGAGGGCGAGATCGAGGTCGTGCGCGGGGCCGAGAGCGCGCCGGGCATCCCGCTCGACTGGGCGATGGCCATCAACATCGGGCCCTTGCCGTTGCCGCCGGGCCAGCGCTACGTGTGGGAGCTGAGCATCGACGGCGAGAGCGAACCCGACTGGCACTTGGCCTTCAGCACCCGTCCGCCTCCTGCCGCGTGAGCGCGGTCAGACGCGCCAGGTCGTCAGGTGAGTTGACGTTGGCCAGGTCGTCGGCGCTCGCGTCGACCGCCGACGGCGCGAGCTCCGCGATGACCGGCTGGAGTCGTAGCTCGCCGGCTGCGAGGAGCCGCTCGCACACCTCGAGCGTGGCGAGGCGCGGGTAGCGCGCGCACAGGGGCTGCCACCGCCGGCTCACCCGGTCGCGCGCCACGGCGGCCGCGCCCGCCGGCGCGAGGGCGATGCGGTCCACGACCGGCCCCGCCGACGGGAGGTCGCACGCCAGCACCAGCACGTCGCCCGTGTCGAGAGCGGCCAGGCCCGTCGCGAGCGCGTTGAGCGGGGCATCGGGCCCCGGTCGGTCGAAGAGGACGGTTGCGTCGAGCGGGGGCAGCTCGATCCCGGGCCGGCTGATCACGACGAGCGACCGGCAGTGGCGTCGGAGGGTCTCGACGGCCCGCTCCACGAGGGTGCGGCCGCCGAGCACGACGCAGGCCTTGGGCCGTCCCAGCCGCCGCCCGGCACCGCCCGCGAGGACGATCCCGCCGAGGGTCAGCACCGCCGGCTCGGTGGCGCGCTCACGCGCTGAAGACGGTCGACAGCTCCTCGGGCACGACGACCTCGAACTGCGAGTAGGTGCACGTGCGCGGCTCACGCTCGGGTCGCCAGCGGCGGAAGTGGGTGGCGTGACGGAAGCGCGTGCCCTGGAGGTGGTCGAAGGCCACCTCGACGACGAGCTCGGGCCGCAGCGGCTCCCACGCGAGGTCGCGGCCCGCGTTCCAGCGGCTGGTGGCGCCGGGCATGCGCTTTCCTTCGGCCTGCTCCTGCTCGGCCGCGGCCCAGCTCGCCCACGGATGTCCCTCGAGCGCGTCGACGCGGTAGGGGGCCAGCTCGTCGACCAGCTCGCGGCGGCGCGCCATGGTGAACGCCGCGGTCACCCCGACGTGGTGCAGCGTGCCGTGCTCGTCGTAGAGCCCGAGGAGGAGGGAGCCGACGATGCCGCCGCTCTTGTGCCAGCGGAACCCTGCGACGACGCAGTCCGCGGTGCGCTCGTGCTTGATCTTCAACATGACGCGCTCGTTTTCGCGGTAAGGCTGGTCGACGCGCTTGGCGACCACCCCGTCGAGACCGGCGCCCTCGAAGCGGGCGAACCAGTCGGTTGCGACGTCGCGGTCCTCGGTGAGCGGAGTCAGGTGGATGGGGGGCTCGGCGTCGGCGAGCACGGCTTCGAGCTGCGCTCGGCGGGGGCCGAAGGGTTGGTCGCGGAGATCGTCGTCGCCGAGGGCGAGCAGATCGAACGCCACGAACGAAGCGGGCGTCTGCTCCGCCAGCATCCGCACCCGGGACTCGGCGGGGTGGATCCGTTGCAGGAGCGCCTCGAAGTCGAGGCCTTGCGGCGTGACGATGACGATCTCGCCGTCGACCACGCACCGCGCGGGCAGTTGGGCGCGAATCGGGTCCAGGAGCTCGGGGAAGTACCGGGTCAAGGGTCGCTCGTTGCGACTGCCCAACTCCACCTCGTCGCCGTCGCGGAAGACGATGCACCGGAAGCCGTCCCATTTGGGCTCGAAGACGAGCCCGTCGCCCTTGGGAAGTCCCGATGTCGCCTTCGCCAGCATGGGCTGGACGGGGGGCATGACCGGGAGGTTCATCCTTCGCCCTCCGACGGACCCGGGCCGGCGCTCCGGCGGGATTGTTCGCGCACCCAACAGGCGTAGCACCCGGGATTCGGCGATGTCACCCTGTCCAAACCCACCCGTTGCGTTTACCATTTCCAGGTTTCGAGCGGACGGAGGCGGGGTAGCCCGCCGCGCCGGCATTGTCAGAGCCCCCAGGGGGAGAGATTTGGCTGTCAGGGTGGAGACGATGCAGGCGATCGACGTGCGGTGGCGGAAGGACGCGGCTTGTCGCGCCTCGTCGCCCGACCTGTTCTTTCCGGTGGGAACGGTGGGGCACGCGTTGACCGAGATCGAGTCGGCCAAGGCCGTGTGCGCCGGGTGCGGGGTGCGGGAAGCCTGCCTCGAGTTCGCGGTGCTCACCAACCAGGAGTTCGGTGTGTGGGGCGGCACCTCCGAGGAGGAGCGCCGCCGCCTGCGTCAGGCCCACCGCGGCAAGGTCTTCGTCTCCTGATCCGCGCCGGCGCGGCCGCCCCGGGCCTTCAGCCGTCGGCCGCGGTGTGCGAGCCGGTCCAGGCCAGCAGGTCGTCGGCCCCCCACGAGTTCACGATCGACGACGCCGGCACCTCACACTCCTCCGCCCGCGCACAGCCGTAGCGCTGCCAGTTGAGCTGGCCGGGCGCGTGCGCGTCGGTGTCGATCGACACGCGGCAGCCCGACTCGACCGCGATGCGCAGGAGCCGCTTGGGCGGGTCGAGGCGCTCGGGTCGGCAGTTGATCTCGACCGCGGTGTCGAACTTCGCACACGCCGCGAACACCAGCTCCGCGTCGAAGGTGGACTCGGGCCGGCCCCGGCCGGCGAGGAGCCGGCCGGTGCAGTGGCCCAGGATGTCGACGTTGGGGTCCGCGACGGCCGACACCATGCGCTCGGTCATGGGCCGGCTCTCCATGCGCAGCTTCGAGTGGACGCTGGCCACCACGACGTCGAGGCCCGCGAGCACGTCGGCGTCCTGATCGAGCGTGCCGTCCTCGTTGATGTCGACCTCGATGCCCGTGAGGATGCGGAAGGGATCCAGCTCCTCGTTCAGCTCGGCGACGACGTCGAGCTGCTGCAGCAGTCGCTCGCGCGAGAGGCCGCTGGCCACGGTGAGACGCGGCGAGTGATCGGTGAGCACGAGGTACTCGTGGCCGAGGTCGCGGGCGGTGCGGGCCATGTCGACGATCGGGCTCCCACCGTCGGACCAGTCGGAGTGCGTGTGGCAGTCGCCCTTGAGGAGCGCGCGGATCGCAGCGCCCGGGCCCGTTCGCGGCGCGGTGGCCTCGATGGCATCGGACTCGAGCCGGTCGAGGTACGCGGGCGTGCCGCCCGCGAGCGCCTCGGAGATGACGCGCTCGGTCGTCTCGCCGACGCCCTTGAGCTCGCGCAGGCGCCCGGTCTCGGCACGCGCCCGGAGCTCGGCCGGGTCGAGCTGCTGGACCGCGGCGAGCGCGCCGCGGAACGCCCGCACACGGTACGTGGGCGCGCGCGACTCCTCGAGCAGGAAGGCGATGCGCTCGAGCGCCGCGACCGGGTCCACGGGGGGCGAGCGTACCGGGACGCCCGCGCGACATGATGAGGTCACGAGATCGGGCCTGTGACCAACATCGTCGTGCTGGCCGACACCCACATCCGAAGGGGCTCGCGCCGCCGCTTGTCGGACACCGTTCGTGCCGAGCTCGGGCGCGCGGACGTGATCCTCCATGCGGGCGACCTGCTCGTGCCCGAGCTGCTCGACGAGCTGTCGGGGTTCGCGCCGGTCCACGCGGTGCTGGGAAACAACGACCACGAGCTGGTCGGGTGCCTTCCCGAGCAGCTGGTGGTCGACATCGATGGCGTTCGCATCGCGATGGTCCACGACTCCGGCGCACGCGCCGGGCGGGCCGGTCGTCTGCGGCGCCGCTTCCCGGACGCGGCGGTGGTGGTCTTCGGCCACAGCCACGTCCCGATCGACGAGCTCGGCATCGACGGCCAGCGTCTGTTCAACCCGGGCTCGCCGACCGAGCGGAGGGGTCAGCCTCATCACACGCTGGGCCGGCTCGGTCTCGTCGACGGCCGGGTGGCGGTCCATCACATCCACGTAGTGTGAACGCGTGCGGAAGGCGTTGGGCGTGGTCGACGTGGTGTTCGCGCCGTCGCCTCTGCCCGAGGCCGCCCGCCGGGCGCAGGCGCTGGGTTTCGCGCACATCGACGTCCCGTGCGACTGGCAGGGCGACCTCGCGCTGCCGGTGGGCGACCGGATGGCGCACCCCTCGCCGCGTCCGCACTGCTCGTGCCCCGCTCCACCGGAGGCGGAGGGCATGTGGGAGCGGGCCGTGCGCGCCTATCGCCGCACCCCCGGCGTGCGCATGGAGCCGTGGCCCGGCTCGATCGTCGGCAGCGTGACCGCGGTGAAGGCCATGCTCGACGAGGTGCCGGGGCTGCGGCTGCTCGTCGACACGGGCCACGTGGCCAACTGGGGCGAGGACCCGGCGGAGTTGCTGCCGTGGGCCGACCACGTGCAGCTGCGCCAGGCGGCCAGGGGCGTGCCCCAGGCCCTGGAGGGCGACGTGGACTTCGCCGCGCTGTTCCGCAGGCTCGACGCCATGGACTACGGCGGTCTGCTCAGCGTGGAGTACTTCGACCTGCCCGACATGGGCTGGGGCCTCGACGACCCCGTCGCCCACGCCACCGCGCTGGCCGAGCAGCTGCGGCCGCTGTTGGGGGCGTGCGCGTGAGGGTGCTGAGCCAGTTCGGGGGCGGGATCTCCAAAGAGATCACGGACGCGGTGCCCGAGGTCGAGGTCGTCGAGGTGCCGACCGACGGCGACGTGGACCCCACGGTCGAAGGTGAGGTGCTGCTGGCCATGCACCGGTCGGCCACGCTGCCGGAGCTCGCATCACGCGGCGTCCGCTGGGTGCACAACTTCGGGACCGGGGTCGACGGGTTTCCGCAGGAGGTCTACGCGGGCCGCACCGTGACGTGCTCCCGGGGGGCGGGGGCGGTGCCGATCTCCGAGTTCGTGCTCGCCACCATGCTCGCGTTCGAGAAGGACGTTCCCGACGTCTGGCTGCACGAGCCGCCGAAGCACTGGTCGTGGGCCCAATTGGGTCAGCTGCACGGGCGCACGCTCGGACTGATCGGCCTGGGCGGCATCGGCACCGCCATCGCGTCGCGGGCGCTCGCGTTCGAGATGCGCGTGGTCGCCACCCGCCGCTCGCACGCGCCCAGCCCGCTGGCGGGCGTCGAGGTCGTGGACCTCTCGCGGCTGCTGCCTGCGGCCGACCACCTCGTCGTCGCCGCGCCTGCCACGGCGAACACCCGGCACCTGGTCGACGCGAGCGCGCTCGCGTCGGTGAAGCCCGGCGTGCACATCGTCAACATCGCGCGCGGCTCCCTGATCGACCAGGATGCGCTCCGCGTCGCGCTCGACGACGACCGGGTGGCCAGGGCCAGCCTCGACGTGTGCGATCCCGAGCCGCTGCCCGCGGGCCACTGGCTTTACGCGCACCCGAAGGTGCGGCTCAGCGCGCACATCTCGTGGAGCTCGCCGGACCTCTACAACCGCATCCTCGAGCTGTTCGTCGCCAACCTGCGGCGTTACCTCGCAGGTGAGCCGCTCGAGGGTGTGGTCGACCCGGTGGAGGGCTACTGAGCTGAGCGGGCCGGGCATCGCCGTCATCGGCACCGGTTTCGGCGCGCGGGTCCACGTGGAGGCGTTCCGCGCCGCCGGGTTCGTGGTGCGCGCCCTCGTGGGGCGCGATCGCGACAGGACCGCGCGGCGCGCGGAACGCCTCGGCGTACGCGCGCTCACGTCGGTCGACGACGCGCTCGCGCTACCCGACGTCGACGCGGTGAGCATCGCGACCCCACCGCACACCCACCACCGTCTGGTGCTCGACGCGGTCGCCGCGGGCAAGCACGTCGTGTGTGAGAAGCCGTTCGCGCTCGACGCCGCTGAGGCGCGTGAGATGGCCTCCGCCGCGGCGCGTGCCGGCGTCACGGGATTCGTCGGCCACGAGTTCCGGTGGGCGACCGAGCGTGCGCTCGTCGCGCGGGCGATCGCGGAGGGACGCGTCGGCGAGCCGCGGCTGGCCACGCTGGTGTCGTACGTGCCGCTCCTCGCCGACCCGGCCGCGCCCGCTCCCGACTGGTGGTTCGACAACGCGCGTGGCGGCGGCTGGCTCGGTGCTTCGGGTTCGCACGCGGTCGATCAGGTGCGCGTCTGGCTGGGCGAGGTCGAAGCCGTGCAGGGACGGTTGTCGATGACGTCCGCGCGCGACGGACGGGTTGCCGCGGCCGACTCGTTCACCGCACTGCTCGATACCGCGTCGGGCGCGCACGCGGTCGTGCAGCAGACGGCCGGCGCGTGGGGGCCGGCCACCGACGTGGCGCGGGTGGCGGGCACCGATGGCACCTTGTGGATCGACGCCGGGCGCGTGTGGCACGCGGACGCGACCGGCGCGCCGCGGTGCCTCGACGTTCCCCCCGACCTGGCGCTGCCGCCGGCGCCACCGGCGAGCACCGATCCGCGTCACCGCTTCACCCACCTCGAGCTGGGCCCCTACACGCGCTTGGCCGAGGCGTTCGCGGCGCGCATCGGTGGCGGAGAGCCGTCGTCACCCGTCGAGCCCGCGACCTTCGCGGACGGCGTGGCGTGCATGGAGGTGCTGGACCGGTTGCGTCAGCCCTGATCGGCGGCCCGGGTGCGCAGCACCCGCTCCACCTGGTCCTTGCCCTCGAGCAACAGGCGCCGGATGGGGGGCACGTCGATGCCCGATGTGAGCTCGGCGTCGGTGCGCGCCACGACCTCGGGCGTCGCCACCGCGGCCGGGTACATCGTGCCCGCGAAGGTGAGCGCCACCTCCTGGCCCCGCTCGCGCCACATGGGCCCGAGGGCGTCGAAGTAGGGGTCGACGTAGGGCGTCAGCAGGTCCTCCTGGTCGGGCTGCTGGAAGCCGCGCACGTGGGCCCGGAGCATGGCGAGCGCCGTGGCCGGGTCCTTGATGGCATCCCACGCGGCGGCCTTCGCCGCCGGGTCCGGACGCGCGGCGCGGGCGGCGGCCGCGTGGCGCAGGCCTGCGTCGGTCGGGTCGCGCTCGGCCTCGGCGTCGATCGTGGCCACGTCGAGGGCGCCCGCCGCAGCCAGCGACTCGATGACGTGCCAGCGGAACTCGGTGTCGATCGTCAGCCCGTCGACAGTGACCGCGCCGTCGAGGAGACCGCAGGCGTGGTTGAGGTGCGCCTCGTCGCGTGCCGCCGCCACGAACGCGCGGGCCCACGCCAGCTGGTGGTCGCTGCGCGGGGGCGCGGCACCCAGCTCATGCCACGCCGCGCCGGCCAGCCGCAGTCGACCCTGCTCGCGATGCGGCGGAGCCCCCAACACGAGCACCGCAGACGCCGCCTGGGTGAGAAGGCTCGTGATCACGCTGATCTCGGACTCGGTCGCGATGTTGCCGAGCACCACGTCGAGATACCTGCGTGCGGACAGCTCCGCGTCGCGGAGCATGTCCCACGTCGCGGCCCAGCACAGTGACCGGGCCAGCGGGTCGACGATTCGTCCGAGGTGCGCGGTGACGGTGGCGAGCGAGCGTTCGTCGAAGCGCACCTTGGTATACGCGAGGTCGTCGTCGTTCACGAGCACGAGGTCGGGCACCTGCCGTCCGTCCAGCTCGGGGACGACGGTGCGTTCCCCGTCGACGTCGATCTCGACCCGCTGGTGTCGGGTGAGCTGCTCGCCGTCGCGGTCGTAGAGGCCGATGGCGATGCGGTGCGGGCGCAGCACGTCGTGCCCGGGAGGGGCGGTCTGCACCACCGCGAACGACGAGAAGCAGGGCGTCTGCCCGCTCCCGGCGGCCGTGTCGAACGAGGCCTGCACGGTGTTGACCCCTGCGGTCTCCAGCCAACGGGCGGACCAGTCGTCGAGGTCGCGACCCGACGTCTCCTCGAGCGCGGCGAGGAAGTCCGCCAGCTCGGTGTTGGCCCATTCATGGCGACGGAAGTAGTCCGCACAACCGCGCAGGAACGCCTCGTCGCCCACCCAGGCGACCAGCTGGCGCAACACCGACGCCCCCTTCGCGTAGGTGATGCCGTCGAAGTTCACGTGCACCGCGTCGGTGTCGACCATGTCGGCCGCAATGGGGTGGGTGGTCGGCAGCTGGTCCTGGCGGTAGGCCCATGTCTTCCACGCGTTGGCGAACGTCGTCCACGAGCCGCGGAAGCGCGTGGCCTCGGCCTGGGCCAGGATCGACGCGTAGGTGGCGAAGCTCTCGTTGAGCCAGAGGTCGTCCCACCACCGCATGGTGACGAGGTCGCCGAACCACATGTGCGCCAGCTCGTGAAGGATCGTCTCTGCCCGCCGCTCCCGCTCGGCGTCGGTGACCTTCGACCGGAACACATAGGCCTCGAGGAACGTGACGCACGCCGCGTTTTCCATCGCGCCGGCGTTGAACTCGGGCACGAACACCTGGTCGTACTTCTCGAACGGGTACTTGTGGTCGAACACCCGCTCGTAGAAGTCGAGCCCCTGCGCGGTGACCTCGACGATCTCGCCCGCGTCGAGGTGCTCGGCAAGCGACTGCCGGCAATAGACGCCGAGGTCGATGCCGCGGTGCGAGCTGCGCTCGACGTGGTACGGCCCGGCGACGACCGCGGTGATGTAGGTGGGCAGCAGGAAGGTCGGCGCGAACGTCCAGTCGCCCGCCTCGCCCTCGACCGGTTGCTTCACCGCGGGCGTGTTGGCGACCACCAGCCAGCCGGCAGGGGCGCGCACGGCCAGCGCGAAGACCGCCTTGAGGTCGGGTTGGTCGAAGCACGGGTAGACGCGATGGGCGTCGAACGGCTCGAAGTGAGTGAAGAGGTACACGCTGCCGTCGACGGGGTCGACGAAGCGGTGCAGGCCGACGCCGGTGTGCTCGTACGCACAACGCGCCCGTACCGTCAGCACGTTGTCGGCGTCGAGCTCGTCGACGTGGATGCGGTTGCCGTCGAAGGCGCCCGCCCGGAGCGGCCGTCCGTTCAGCGCTGCGCTCGTGACCTCGGGTGCGACGAGGTCGACGAACGTGCTCGCGCCCGGCTCTCTGCACCGGAAGCGGATGGTCGTCGTGCAGCCGAAGGTCTCCTCGCCGGTCGTGAGGTCGAGAGCGATGTCGTAGGACAGATCGGAGAGGAGCGAGGCTCGTGTGCGCGCTTCGTCGCGCGTCAGGTTGTTCTCGCTCACATGCCCACCTTAGAAAGCGCGCGTCACCGCGCGCGTCGGCCCGAAGCTGTGGCAGGCGAGCGCGTGCAGGTTGCCGAGCCCGCCGCACACGAGCACAAGCAGATGCTCCGGGCCCTCCAGCAGGTGGACGAGCCCGCGGTCGTCGATCCGGCCGTTCTCCTCCGCCCGGCGGCGGTGCGCCTCGGGCCACGCGGTGGCAGGCAGCGCGGCGTGCTCCCACAGCAGCTGCTGCACCTCGGCCAGGTCGGGGACGTCGCGGGCGATGAGGTCGACCCACGGAGGAGCGATCGCCACCAGCACCTCCGCACCGTGGTGGGCGCCGATGAAGGCGTTGGTGCCCGGGAAGGCGAGCGAGGACCCGATCACCTGCAGCAGCTCGGGCCCGCTCGTGGCCGTGATGTCGGCGACGTCGATGGTGCCGGTCACCCCGTGGACCGTGACCGCGTTGCCCGGCACGCCCCGGCGCGCGGCCAGCGGTGCCCACGGCGAGCGCTCCTCCCACTCGGCCACGACGACCCCGGTGACCCGGCCGGGCTGGCCGAAGACGCTCTTGGAGGACGCGCCGACGACCTGCCCACCCACGTTGCGCATGGTCAGACGGGTGGCCCGGCCGATGGCGGGCGCGGGCCCCGCCTCGCCGCCGAAGCAGCCGGGGCCGTACGGGATCTTCAGCTCGTGGCGGCCGGGCCCGTTCACGAACATGCCCGGCACGACGCAGCTGGTCGTGGTGTTCAGGGCGAAGAGGTTGTGCTCGGGTGCGCTCATGGCCTCGATCGCCGCGCACAGCAGCGGCATCGCCGCCGGAGGGGCGCCCGCCATCACCGCGTTGACCGCCAGCTTCTCGACCGTGCACCTCCCGGCCCGCGGCGGCAGCGTGCCCAGGAGCTGGTCGGGGAAGCGGCCCGAGGCGATCACGTGCCCGCGGACGAGCTCTTCGCGAGGCGGTACGAGAGGCAGCCCGTCGCCCCAGCCCGCGTCGGTGGCGAGCCGGGTGAAGGCGACGACGTCTTCGTCGACCTCGATGCGCCTACTCGTCAGCCACTCGAGCTGGCAACCCGAAGGCCCGCAGGAGTGGTCGATAGTGCTGTCTGGCAATGCCTCGCACCTCGTCTTCCGGTAGCGTCTCCAACGGATACGGGAGCACGTGGATGCGCAGCGCGGCGCGGCCCGCGTTGGCGGCCATCGTGTGCGCGAGCGCCTCGAACTCCTGGGTCACGGCGACGACCGCCGCCTTCCCCCTGGACGCCACGGCGACCGTGTCGTGGACGCTCCAGGAGGTGCACGACCCTCAGTTGCCGAGGCCCACCACAGCGAGGTCGACCTCGTCGGCGAACGCCTCGAGCGCGGCTCGGGTGGCAACGCCCTCGTCGCCGATGCGGTTGCCCGCGCACCAGAGGCGCACCCGGGCGCCCTCGGCCTCGAGCGACCGTGCCCACTCGTCGATCACCCACTCGAACGAGCGCCAGGTGCGGTCGTAGCGGATGCCGACGAGCCTGCCCGTCAACCGGTCGACGTCGGGACCGGGGCCGACGTCGTCGTCGGGCGGCGGCGCGGTGGGGTCGAGCACTGCGATGCGTCCCATCGGGGCAGTGTACGGCGTGCTCTAGACTCTGACGTCCACGTCAGACACGGGGAGGCCTCATGAGCGCGACCGAGGGCGCGACGCAGCCCGCCACCGAGCCGGCGTCCGAGCAGTACGACCCCTACGAGGCGTTCGGCGACCTGGCGGGCGACGTGCGCGACCCGTGGCCCGACCTGGCGGCCGCCCGTCGCCGCGCCCCGGTGCAGAAGACGAGCATCTTCGCGCTGGAGGGCGTCGAGGCCCCGCCCGACCTGCCCGACGAGTACACCGTCTACAGCTACGACCTGGTGTCGCAGGTGCTGCGCGACAACCACACGTTCTCGTCGGAGGTCTACGCAGCGATGATGGGCCCGGTGATGGGCCACACCATCCTCGAGATGGACGAGCCCGAGCACCGTCACCACCGCAGTCTGGTGGCCGAGGCGTTCCGCCAGAAGACGCTCGCGCGCTGGGAGTCCGAGCTCGTCTCCCCGGTGGTGGACGAGCTCATCGACGCGTTCGTCGGGCGCGGCAACGGTCGAGCTGAGCTCGTCCGCGAGTTCACCTTCCCGTTCCCCGTGCAGGTCATCGCGCGCATCCTCGGGCTCCCGCGGGGCGACTACCCGCGCTTCCAGCGCTGGTCGCTCGAGCTGATCAGCGTGGGCACCGACTGGGACCGCGGCATCGCCGCCTCGGAGAAGCTGCGCGACTACTTCAAGGAGATCGTCGACCGCCGCCGCGCCGAGCCGGCCGACGACCTCATCAGCGACCTGGCCCACGCGGAGATCGACGGCCACACCTTGAGCGACGAGGAGATCTTCGCGTTCCTGCGCCTGCTGCTCCCCGCCGGCGTCGAGACCACCTACCGTTCGTCGGGCAACCTGCTGTTCGGCCTGCTCACCCACCCGGACCAGCTCGCGGCGGTGCGCGCCGACCGCGCCCTGCTTCCGCAGGCGATCGAGGAAGGGCTGCGATGGGAGCCGCCGCTCCACGGCATCGCCCGGGTGGCGACCGTCGACACCGAGCTCGGCGGGGTGGCGATCAAGGCGGGAGCGGTGCTCAGCGTCGCCATCGGCGCGGCGAACCGCGACGAGACTCGCTACCCCGAGCCCGACCGCTTCGACATCTTCCGCGACCCGCAGCAGCACATCGCCTTCGGCTTCGGGCCGCACATGTGCCTCGGCATGCACCTGGCGCGCATGGAGACACGCGTCGCCGTCGACGCCCTGATCGAGCGGCTGCCCGACCTGCGCCTCGATCCCGAGGGCGACGACCCGCACATCCGCGGTCAGATCTTCCGGTCGCCCACCGCGTTGCCGGTGCTCTTCGGCTAGCCCCGTTCTTGTCGTAGTCAGCCGTCCTGAGGACGGGTGTCTACGACAAGAAGCGAGAGAAGCGCTCACGTCGGCTCGTGGGCGAGCGCGTCCTCCCACGACGCCCGCTCCGCGATGAGGCGGCGGTACGCCACGAGCAGCCGGGGGCGGCTGAGGGCGAGCGCGCCCACCAACCGGCCGGCGCGCCCGTAGATCGCGACGAAGCGACGCTCCGCGACCGAGCCGTGCACGATGCGGACCTCGTCGTCGGGCGCGCACGTGCCGACGAACTGGATCTTCGCGTCGTACTGGTCGGACCAGAAGTAGGGCACGGGCGCGAAGGGCTCGGCGCCCGCACCTGCCAGCAGGGCGCGTGCCGCGGCCATGCCCTGCTCGGCCGCGTTGGTCCAGTGCTCGACGCGCATGTCGACGCCGAAGAGCGGGTTGTGCCAGCGGGCCACGTCGCCTGCGGCCACCACGCCCGGCGCCGAGGCGAAGCAGCTCGCGTCACAGAGCACGCCGTCGCCGAGCGCGAGCCCCGAGCCCTCCAGCCACGCGGTCTCCGGCGCGACACCCACACCGACGACGACGACATCGGCGTCGATCGCGCTGCCGTCGCTCAGCCTGACGCGCTCCACCTGCTCGTCGCCGTCGAACCCGGCCGGCGCCACGACGACGCGGAGGTCGACGCCGTTGTCGCGGTGGAGCTCCGCGCACGCCGCGCCCATCTCGTCTCCGAGGGCGCGGGCGAGGGGCACCGGCAGCGCCTCGAGCAACGTCACGTCGAGGCCGCTCATCCTGCAGGTAGCCGCGACCTCGGAGCCGATGAAGCCGGCGCCGATCACGACGACACGCGCGGCTGCATCCAGCGCGGCGCGGATGGCGAGGGCGTCGTCGAGGGTCCGCAGCACGTGGATCCCTGCGATGTCGGGAGTGCCCGGCAGCAGTCGCGGACGACAGCCGGTGGCGATGACCAAGCCGTCGAAGGCGACGCGCTCGCCGTCGTCGAGCACGACCGCTCGCGCGTCCAGATCGAGCGCGGTGGCTCGCCGGCCGAGCCGCATGTCGAGCGCGAGCGAGGAGTAGTCGTCGGCGGGACGCAGGACGATCTCGTCGGGGCCCCACTCGCCTGCGAGCACCTGCTTGGAGAGTGGCGGCCGGTCGTAGGGGAGCGACGGCTCGGCGCCGACGAGCACGAGCCGCCCGTCGTAGCCGTGTTGCCGGAGCGTCTCGACCGCGCGCAGGCCTGCGAGCGATGCGCCGACGACGACGATGGTGCGCGCGGCTCAGTCCTCCCGCGAGACGAAGTCGACCGCGACTCCCATCCGGCGCATGATGTCACGGCGTGGGTGCCGAGGAAGTCGAGCTCGTCGTCGTGGGCGGAGGCGTCGTCGGACTTGCGACGGGCTGGCAGCTGGCGCGCGCCGGTCACGAGGTGTCGGTGCTCGAGCAGGACGCGGTCGGCCATGCGCGCGGAAGCTCGCACGGCGCGTCGCGTGTCTTCCGCCTGGGGTACGACGATCCCGAGTACGTCGCAATGGCCGCGGCGTCGGCGCCGCTCTGGCGCGAGCTCGAGCAGGAAGGCCACGACCCGGGCCTCCTCACCCTGACGGGCGCGCTCGTCGCCGGTCCCGGGATGCGGGGCGTGCAGCGGGCGTTGACGGCCGCCGGCGTCGCGTGCGACGAGCTCGACGAGCGGGAGGCGCGCCGCCGCCATCCCGAGCTCGCGCTGTCGGGGCCGCTGCTGTGGGAGCCGACGGCCGGCGTGCTGGCGGCGGACCGTTGCCTCGCCGCGCTGGTGCGCGCCCTCACCGCGGCCGGCGGCGACCTGCGGGAGGGGACGCGGGTGCTGGACGTGGCAGACGGCGACCGCGGCGTGACCCTCACCACGTCGGCGGGAAGCGTGCGTGCCGCGGCCGCGGTCCTGTGCTGCGGCGCGTGGGCGCCCGAGCTCCTGCGGCCCCTCGGCATCGGCGTCGGGATGGTGGCGACGCGTGAGCAGATCGCCTACGTGGCGCCGGCCGGGACCGGTGGGCGCGACGGGCGCGATGGGCGTGGTGAGCTGCCGGTGTTCATCGAATGGGACGAACCGTCGTACTACGGTCTGCCGACCCCGGCGCTCGGCTGGTACAAGCTCGCCGAGCACGGCACCGGGCCCGCGGTCGACCCGACCGACGAGCGGCGCAGCCTCGCACCCGACCCGATCGTGGCCGGCCGGCTCCGGGCCGCCGCCGCCCGCATCCTGCCCGGGTTCCGCTCCGAACCGGTGGCGCAGGAGACATGCCTCTACGACAACACCCCGGATCGCGACTTCATCGTCGACCGCCGCGGCCGCCTGGTGGTGGGCGCGGGCACGTCGGGCCACGGCTTCAAGTTCGCCCCCCTGCTGGGCGAGGCCCTTGCCCACCTGGCCCTGGGGCGGGAGCCACCCGTGCCCCGCGACCGTTTCTCGCTCACCCGCCCGGCCCTCGCCCGAGGAGGTGCCGGGCTCGACCGACCCCGGTGACGGCCGCATCTTGTCGTACGCAGCCGTGCCCAGGACGGCCACGTACGACACGAAGCGGGGGGTGGGGGGAGTTCCGGGTCGCCTTGGCCCGGAATTCGGCCGATACTGGTGCATGCCTTGGGGTTGGCGCACGCTGAGGGGCTTGGCGCCCCCGATCGCGCTCGCCGTCGCCGGGGGCGTCGGCCTGGTCGCCTGCGGCACGTCGAAGTACCACTACGTGACCACGAAGTCGCCCACCCTCGTCTACAAGATCCCGGTCGGCAAGCGGACCCTGCGCCGGGCGGTCGAGGCGGCCGACTCCTACTACAAGGTCCCGCGCACGTGGAAGGTCTTCAGCAAGGAGCAGGTGCTGTCGGCCATGCCCGGCGTCGACAAGCTCACGCCGACCGGTATCGCCGACCTGGTCGCGGGACAGAACGTGACCGGATTCGACGCGTCGCCGCGGCCGTCGCCTGCCAACCTGTTCTCGGCCACGTCCTCGCCGTCGGGGCGCGAGATGGTGCTCGTCCTCGACGACGACCAGCGCGATTCGGTCTCGCTCTCCGACATGCGCAACTTCCCCTTCAGCGTCGACGCGCAGCAGGGGGCACAGACGGATCAGCAGTCCGGCGAGCCGAAGGTCGAGGTCATCGCCCGCGACGACGAGGTCGTGCGCCCGGGCGGCTTCCACGGCACCCAGGTGCTGTTCAACCTCAAGGGAGACCACGGCCTGGCCTATACGGTGAACCAGACGACGTTGACCGATACCGCGTCGCGCCTGCTCTACACACTCGTGATCGGGTGCGAGGCGAGGTGCTACGTGCAGAATGCCAAGACCATCAACGAAGTCGTCGCGTCGTGGACGATCAAGGAGAACAAGTGAGCGAGCACCGCAGCGCAGCGAGGAGCGCAGCTCCCATGTGGCAGGTCGGTGCAGCGGCCGAGGGACGAGGCACGGTGAACCGATGAGCGAGGCTGACACCGGTAACGGGAACGGCAAGCCCGGGCTCGCGTGGCCCGACCACGACACCGGGCCGGTGCCGCCGGCCGAGTACAAGAGCCGCCCGCGCGACGACGAGCTGCCGACGCGCAAGCCGCTGGCGCCGTGGGACCGCGTCAAGCTGCTCCTCGCGATCGTCGCGCTCTTTCTCTTCTTCTTCTGGGGCGCGGTCTCCGACAACCCGATCATCTCCGCGCGGGACGCGTTCTGGGACACGGTGCGGTCGAAGGCCTGGCTCATCGGGCTGCTCATGCTCGAAGCCATCCGTCAGCTGCACTACGTCTTCTGCGAGCGTGACGCCGGCTACCACCGCTTCTGGAAGGAGCGCATCTTCGGCGGCGTCGATCGCCGCTTCAGCGGTGTCAGCGACTGGACCCGCTTCCGCATCGCGCGGACCATCAAGTGGGTCACGTTCCTCGTCGTCCTCGACCTGGTGCTCGCGTCGGCGTTCAAGGTCGCGCCGGCCACCGCGCTGTTCGAGCTGCCCGTGCGGCTGGTCCAGGCCCTGCCGTTCGTCTTCCAGTTCGGGATCCTCTTCTTCGTCATCATCATCCAGTTCGTCGGGCTGGCCTGGTACGCGGGTCGCCAGGGCATCGACGTCTACTTCCCCGACGACGTGAAGACCCGCTTCAGCGACGTGTGGGGCCAGGACGCGGTGCTCGCCCGGGTGCAGGAGAACATCGTGTTCCTCGAGGACCCGGAGTCGATCGAGGCCAAGGGTGGCCACGTGCCGAGCGGCATCCTGCTGTGGGGGCCGCCGGGCACCGGCAAGACGCTCATGGCCGAGGCGGTGGCGGGGGAGACGGGCAAGCCCTACGTGTTCGTCGATCCCGGTGGCCTCACCGCGTTCGGGTTCGGGGCCCTGGCCGTCAAGGGCGTCTTCCGCAAGCTGCGCAAGCTCGCGGTGCGCTACGGCGGCGTGATCGTCTTCTTCGACGAGGCGGACGCGCTCGGCAGCCGCGGCGCGCTCACGACGGGTGGGCCGTTGGGTGGTCAGATGTCGGGGCGCAACCAGGGCCCCTGGGCCACGTCGCCGTCGTGCAACGGCCTCTCCTACCTGGCGCCCGACACCGCGTCGATGCTGTTGCACACCGGTCTCGAGCCGTCGGCGGTCTCCGAGCCGCGGGGTCGGTGGCGCGACGGGTTCTTCATGATGGGGGGCATGGGGGGCGGCGGCATGCTGCAGGCGCTGCTGACCGAGATCTCGGGCCTCAAGAAGCCGCGGGGCCTCCTCAACCGGTACGGGCGGCGGTTGCTCGGCATGCGGCCCAAGCCTCCGCCCAAGTACCGCATCCTCGTGATGATGGCGACGAACATGCCGCAGGCGCTCGACGAGGCTCTCCTCCGACCCGGCCGCATCGACCGCATCTACAAGGTGGGCTACCCGTCGAAGGAAGGCCGCGTCCGCACCTACGAGGGCTACCTCGACAAGGTCAAGCACGTGCTCACGCCCGCCGACATCGACAAGCTCGCGACGATCACTCCCTACGCCACCGGCGCGACGATCAAGGACCTGATCAACGAGGCCCTCATCCACGCCATTCGAGAAGACCGCGACACGATCGACTGGCGCGACATCGTCAAGGCCAAGCAGCTGAAGGACCTGGGCCCGCCCGAGAACGTGGAGTACATCGAGCGCGAGCGCCACGCGGTCGCGGTGCACGAGGCGTGCCACGCAGTCGCCGCGTACCGCATCCGCCACCACCTCACGATCGACATCGCCACGATCGAGAAGGGGGGCACCTATCTCGGCATGGTCGCGTCGATCCCGCCCGAGGACCAGTTCACGCAGTGGCGCTCGGAGTACGAGGCCGACATCGTCGTGAGCCTGGCCTCTCTGGCCGGCGAGCGCCTGTTCTTCGACGGCGACAACTCGTCCGGCGTCTCCGGCGATCTCGAGGGCGCCACGCAGATCGCCACGCTGATGGAGGGTTACTGGGGGATGGGCTCCACTGTGGCCTGCCACGGGGTGACGCAGCGGGTCGGCATCGGTGGCGGCGGCAAGCCCGGTGAGGACGACAAGAAGCGGGAGAAGCAGGAGCTGCTGCGGGGGACGCTCGGCGAGCGCATCGAGGAGAAGCTGGCCGACCTGCTCACCCGGGCCGAGCAGCTCCTCGCCGACGACCGGCGTGCCGTGCTCGCCGTGGCCCACGCGCTCGAGACGAACAAGACCCTCACGGGCGAGGACATCGAGGCGATCATCGAGGGCATCCCGGGGCCGCTCATCGACGGGCAGGTCTACGCCACACCCGAGTTCGCCGAGGTGGCCGAGCGCTACCACGCGATGGTGCTCGCCGCCCACAAGGGCCACGGCCAGGTCGAGATCCCGTTGCCGGTGCTGAACGGCAACGGCCACAAGCCGCACTTCACCGAGGTCGAGCTCGTCGTCGACCCGTGGGCCACGCCCGGTGCGCTGATCGACCCCCGACCTCCCGCGCCGCCTGCAGAGCCCTAGACGCGCTACAGCAGGTCGAGCCGGGGATACGGACCGCCGAGGCTGCGACGCGCGTCGAAGCCGACGATCCCCTCGAGGACGGTCGCGTACACCGAGCGGAAGTCGGTCGTGTGCTTCAGGTCGCCGTCGTCGAGGTCGACCAGGCTGGGCTCGTCGCCGTAGAACGTGCCGCCCTTCACGCGCGGACCGGCGACGAGCACGGGGCCGGCCGCGCCGTGGTCGGTGCCGCCGCTCGCGTTGGCGGCCACCCGCCGGCCGAACTCGCTGTAGGCGACCATGACCACGCCTTCGCGGTGCGGGTCGCCTTCGAGGTCCGCGAAGAAGCGCGTGATGGACGCGTCGAGCTGGCCCAGGAGCTGGGCATGCACCGCCTTCTCGTTGGCGTGGGTATCGAAGCCGCCGAGGCCGACGGAGTACACCGTCGTCGGGAGGTCGGCCTTGATGAGGCGGGCGACGAGCGAGAGCTGCTCGCCGAGCTCGCCGGTGTGCCCCGGACGGTCGGCGCCGTCCGCCACACCCTCGAGGTTGGCCGCGCCGGCCTCGCTCTCGGGCCGGCCCGCGACGACGTCGGCGATGGTGCGGCCGGTCGTGAGCAGGTCGGCGCCCGAGCGGGCGATGGCGGCGGCCAGGGGTGCGTCGAACCCATCGGGGTGTTGCATGGACCCGAACGCGGCCTTCAGCGCCGGTGTGCCCGGCAACGCGAACGGGCCGAGGGGTACGGCCGTCGCCGACGCCTTCTCGCCCCTGAGGATGCGAGGCACGCTCGCGCCGACCGCTATGGCGCGGAGGGGGTCGGTGCCTGTCGCGTCGAGCCACGGTCCGAGCCAGCCGGTGGTGCTGCCACCGTCGGTCGAGCCCGATTGCCAGATGTCCATCGACACGAAGTGGCTCCGGTTGGGCGCCGGGTAGCCGACGCCGCGCACGATCGCGAGCTGCCTCGCGTCCCAGAGGCGCTTGAGCCCGGTGAGGGCGGGATGGAGCGCGAGCCCGTCGGCGAGGGGGATGACGGCGCCGTCGGGGTGGCCGCCGTCGGAGAAGTTGCCGAGCTCACCCCGCGCGCCGAGGTAGCGGGCATCCTCGAACGGGATCACGGTGTCGAGGCCGTCGTTGCCGCCGTAGAGGGTGACGAGCACGAGCGTGCCCTTGCTCGACGCGGTCGGGACGGTCGTGGTCGTGGCCGCGGTCTTGTCGTCGCCGCGTGCCTGCCAGGGCGACTGCGACAGGGCCACACCGACGGCGCCGGCCGCGCCCGCCCCCACCTCACCGGTGATGAACTGTCGTCGGGTGATGGCCACGGCTGCCCCTTATGCGAGCACGTACTCGGGAGCCACGAGGGCCAGCGTGAGCAGGGACCGCGGCTCGTCCGCGACTTTTTCGAGCGCCCTCGTCGTCGTCGCTCCCCAGCCGTCGACGGAGAGCAGGTGAGCCACGGCCTCGGGGCGGGCACGACGCGACACGGAGGCGACGGGTGTCAGGTCGGCGTCGCGTGCCACGGCCTCGGCGAACCGCATCCGTCCGAGGCTCGACGCGGTCGAGATCCAGTAGCCGTTCGCCGGCCAGCCGCCGACGCTCGGTGGAACGAACGGCTCCTGACCGAGCTGGCGCAGGGCGCGCAACAGGTCGACGCCCTCGGCCCGTCGACCGAGCGCGCGCAACGCGCCCGCCACGTACTCGATCGGCTGCTTCACGAGACCGGTGCGGGTGCTCGCCGAGTCGAACTCGGGATGCAGGAACATGGCGCGCAGCAGCGCGCGCACGTCGAGCTCGGGCGTGAACGCGTCCGTGAGCTCGGCGACGAGGGGGTCGTCCGGAGTGACGGGGCGGGCGAAGTGGCTCCACAGCTGCGCGGTGACGAACCGGGCACACTCCGGCCGACCGGTGACGAGCCGCACGACGTCGTCACCTCCGAAGCTGCCCGTCTCGCCGAAGAGCACCTTCGCGTCACCGTCGTGGAGTCGCGGCGCGAACGCGAACTGCTGCGTGCGCGGGCTCACCCGCCACCCGGTGAACGCCCGGGCGGCCGCCTTGACGTCTGCCTCCGAGTAGTTGCCCGCGCCGAGCGTGAAGAGCTCGAACAGCTCGCGCGCGAAGTTCTCGTTGGGGCTCTCGCGCTTGTTCGAGTTGGAGTCGAGCCACACCATCATCGCCGCGTCCTTGGCCACGGCCTGGGCGAGCGGCTCGAAGCGACCGGCACCCATGGTGCGGAACAACTGGTTCTGGCGGAACATGAGCTCGGGCGAGCCCACCTTCTGGAGCGAGGTGGCGAAGTGGTCGTGCCAGAACAACGTGAGCTTCTCGGGGAGCGGGTTGGTTGCGGCGATCATGCGGTTGATCCACCAGAGCATCATCTGGCTGGCTTCGTGACGGCGGTGGCGGCGCACCGTCATGAAGTCGCCGAACACCTTGCTGAACGTGGGGTCGGCCATGGTCGCCACGCCCGGGTCGGTCGCGTCGGCGTCCAGCAGGTGATCGACGGTCACGCGGTAGCCGCGGGCCGCGGCGGCGTCGAGCTCCTCGGGACGGGCACCGAAGCCCGCCCGCCGGTACAAGTGGGCGATGCGGCTCCGCGTGGTCCGTCCCTGCGTGCCCTGCTCCTCGGCCACGCTCCCCAGCCTGCCAGTCCCGTGTGTGCGGGTTGTGATCGCCGTCGTCGGGCTGTGTGAGGAGGCGGTACTGTCGTGTCGACGAGCCGGCCGACGATCGGGGGTTGCTCCGTGGCACTGGATGAGGTGGTCAACGAGCACTTCCTGGCCCGGTACCGGGCCCTGCTCGACGAGGAGGACGCGGCGTTCGACGAGCTCGAGCACGCGTACGAGGACGGTGACCGAGAGCTCTTCACCGCCGACCTGACTGCCTGGCACGAGGCGATCTCGCGCAAGCTGCACTACCTGCAGCGGCACGGCGTGGACCTGAACCGCGCCGGGCTGGGCGCCACCGGGTTGGGCGCCCCGGGGTTGAACGGGGCGTCACCGGCGCGCTGAGCCTTCCGGCACCCCTCGTCCGTCTCCACCCCCGCCGGCGGCGGGCGATCGCCGTCTCGCCCATCCCTGCCGCCCTGCTGGCCCTCCTCGTCGTGGGCTGCGCCACCGGTCCCGACGCCCCGCACCCGTCCGCATCGGCGTCCGCGACCGGGCCGGCTCCGACGGTCACGCCCACGACCGTGGCGCCGGCCCCCGCACCCCTCGCGGCGCTGGCCGGGTGCCCGGCCCCGCCCCGCCCGCCGCGCCCGCCGGTCCCGCCGCCCTGGCACCCGTCGGTGCTGGTCCCCGAGGCGGCGCTGCCGGAGCCGGCCCCGCCGGGTGGGCTCAGCGGCGATCGCGGCCCCATCGAGGGCAAGGGCATGTGGGTGTGGCAGATGCCGGCGACCGAGGGGGGCGACGTCGCCGCGATCGTGCGCCGGGCCCGGGCCGCGGGGCTGCGCCAGCTGTGGGTGCGCGTCGGCGACTCGCGTCAGGGCTTCTACGGCGCCTCCGTGCTCGACCGTCTGGTACCCGCGGCGCACCGGGCCGGGATGGCGGTGGTGGGCTGGGCGTTCCCGTACCTCTACGACCCCGTCGCCGACGGGGCCTGGACGGGACGGGCGTTGGATTGGCGCGCCGCGGACGGGTCGAGGCTCGACGGGTTCAGCGCCGACATCGAGACGGCGACCGAGGGCACCATGCTGTCGGCGCGTCGGGTGGCCGTGTACCTGGGCCTGGCCCGACGCGCGGCCGGCAGCCGCCTGCTCGTGGCCACGGTGTTCCGTCCCACCGATCGTCTGTGGGCGACCTATCCGTACACGACGATCGCGCCGTATGTCGACGCGTTCGCGCCGATGGTCTACTGGGGGTGCACCGAGCCCGGAGCCGCGGCCACCGAGGCCATGGCGCGGCTGGCGCCACTGCGTCCCGTGCACCTCATCGGGCAGGCCTACGACATGGGCCCCGAGGGCGGGCGGTCCGCGGCGCCGAGCGCAGACGAGACCCGCCGGTTTCTCGACGTCGCCCGGCGCGGTGGCGCGACCGGAGCTTCGTTCTGGGTGTGGCAGCACATGAACGTCGAGGAGTGGGACGCCATGGCCGCCTTCGCCTGGGACGTTGCGCCCGCCCGCGATCAGCGGTAGACGACAGCCCCATGTCGGACGCGCCCGTCAATCTCACCCACGGTCCACCGGAGACGGTGCTCGACGCGGAGCCGGCCGACGCCGTGCGCGCCCTTGCGGAAGCGCTGGAGCGGCCGTTGGCGGAGCGACGCGACGCCGTGGCGGCCGTGGTCGCGCGCTGGCCCCGATCGCTCGACGCGTGGGCGCGCGCGGGCCAGCTGGCGCGTGACGACGTCGAGGCCTACGCCTGCTTCCGCGTCGGCTACCACCGCGGCCTCGACCGGCTGCGCCAGGCCGGTTGGCGGGGGAGCGGTTACGTGCGTTGGCGGCACGAGACGAACCGGGGCTTCCTGCGCGCGCTCGACGGCCTGCGCAGGACGGCCGCCGCCGTCGGTGAGACCGACGAGGAGCAGCGCTGCGCCACCTTCCTGCTCCAACTCGAGCCGGAATGGGAGCGACTGCGCGAGTCGTCATCCGTCGACCCGCGTCGCGCGTAAGGGACGGTATGCGCGTCAGACAACCGTCTCCGTCGTCCTGCTCGCCCTCGCATCGGTCTTCGGGCTCCAAGCCTGCGGGAGCGACGGCAAGAGCAGTGCCAAGGCGAAGGCGGCGAACGGAGCCACGCTGGAGGCCTACGACTTCCGCTTCGACCCCAAGACCCTGGCCGCGAAAGCCGGCGAGAAGGTCACGCTGACGTTCAAGAACGAGGGCAAGGTCGAGCACAACTTTCAGCGTGTCGTCACCGAGCGTCGACAAGGACGCGGAGGACGGCAAGACGGTCAGCGTTTCGTTCACGCCCGACCAGGCCGGCAAGATCCAGTTCTTCTGCAAGTACCACAAGGGGCGGCATGGTGGGAACGCTGGATGTGAGCGCTTGAGCGCGCTGGGCTAGAACGAGGGCAGTGCAGGCGGCTGCCCCCGACCACGCGACCGATCGCCCGCTCGATCGACCGTCGACGCTGACGGTGGGGACGGTGGTGTGGCTGGCGTCGGAGCTCATGTTCTTCAGCGGGCTCTTCGCCGCCTACTTCACGTTGCGGGCGGCGGCGACGGGCCCGTGGCCGCCCTCCGGTGTCGACCTCTCCGTGCCCGTCAGCGGTCTGTTCACCCTCGTCCTCGTGCTGTCGAGCGGCACCATGCAGCTGGCGGTGCGCGCCATCGAGCACGGACGGGTGGCGGTCTTCCGGCGTTGGCTGGCGGTCACGCTCCTGCTCGGCGCCCTGTTCGTCGCCAATCAGGCCCGGGAGTGGGCGACGCTCGACTTCCGTGTCGACTCCCACGCCTTCGGGTCGGCCTTCTACCTCATGACCGGGTTCCACGGGCTCCACGTCATCGGCGGGTTGGCAGCGATGCTCGTGCTGCTGTTGCGCGCGAGCGACCGGCGCTTCGACGCCGGCGCGACGCCATCGGTCGAGGTCGTTTCGTACTACTGGCACTTCGTCGACGTGGTCTGGATCGGCTTGTGGGCGACGCTCTTCCTCCTCAAGTGACACGGCGTCGACTGGTGCGGCCGGCGGCGCTCGCGGGTGCCGTCGCCGCGCTCGTGGCCTCGTCCGCCGCGCTCACCCGCGCCCAGGCGGCACCGGTCGCGTCGGCGCGTCAGCAGGTCACCGCGGTCGAGGCGGGACGAAGCCTCTTCGTCACGGGTTGCTCGAGCTGCCACGGTCTCGACGGCGGGGGGACGCAGCGTGGTCCCGACCTGACCCATGCCGGAGCCGCGTCGGCCGACTTCTACCTCTCGACCGGGCGCATGCCGCTGGCGGACCCCGGCGACCAGCCCGTCCGCGCGCGTCCCGCGTACTCGCGGGGTGACATCGACCGGCTGGTCGCCTATGTCGCGTCGCTCGGGAAGGGCCCGCCGATCCCGGTGCTGGCCCAGCGGGGCGGTCTCGCCGAGGGCAACGAGCTCTATACGCAGAACTGCGCCGCGTGCCACAGCTCCGCGGGTGCCGGTGGCGCGCTCGGCGTGTCGATCGACGCCCCGCCGCTGTGGCGGGCGACCGACCTCCAGGTCGCGGAAGCCCTCCGGACCGGCCCGGGCGCGATGCCCGTGTTCGGCCCCGAGACGCTCGACGACGAGCAGGTCGCGTCGATCGTGCGCTACGTCTCCTACCTGAGGAAGCCGGACGACCGGGGCGGCAACCCGCTCGGCCACATCGGGCCCGTCCCCGAGGGGTTCGTGGCCTGGGTCATCGGGCTCGGGTGCATGCTCGCCGTGGCCTACTGGATCGGGACGAGGGACTGACGGTGCCCGGGGGGACACAGCCCGGAGAGAAGCGCATCGCCGCCGCGCTCATCGTCAGCACCCTCGGGGCCCTCGGCCTCGCCGTGGTGTACGTGCGTGGCGGCCAGCCCCAGCTCGAGGGCGCGCTCCTCGGCGTCAGCTTCGGGGGGCTCGGGGTCGGCCTGATCCTCTGGGCCAAGTACCTCCTGCCCGGCACGCCCGTCGTCGGCGACCGGGAGACGCTCGGCTCCTCACCGGACGAGCGCGCCGCCTTCGAGGCGAGCTTCGAACGAGGAGAGCTCGCGCTCGAGCGGCGAACGTTCCTCTCGCGCCTGCTCATGGGCGCGGTGGGTGCGCTCGGCCTCGCCCTCCTGTTCCCCATCCGGTCGCTCGGTCCCAGCCCCGGCCGCACGCTCCAGACGACCGCGTGGGCGCCGGGGAAGCGGCTCATGCGCGAAGACGGCTCGCTCGTGCGCGTCGGCGACCTCGAGGTGGGTGGGATCGTCACCGCGTTCCCCGAGGACCGCCCCGACGCCGCCGATTCCCAGATCGTCGCCGTGCGCGTCGACCCCGACCAGATCCGGCCCCGCCCCGGGCGGGAGGACTGGTCGCCCGACGGCCACGTCGCTTACAGCAAGATCTGCACGCACGTGGGCTGCCCGGTCGGCCTCTACCGCCAGACCACCCATTCGCTCCTCTGCCCGTGCCACCAGTCGACGTTCGACGTGCTCGACGGGGCCCGACCCATCTTCGGCCCGGCCACCCGGTCGCTGCCCCAACTGCCGCTGATGGTCGTGGAGAACGGCGTGCTCGCGGCGCGCCGTGACTTCACCGAGCCCGTCGGGCCCGGCTACTGGAACCGCGGATGAAGTTGCCGGCCCCGAAGGTCGCCCGTTGGATCGACGACCGACTCGGCGCGTCGCAGTTCGCCCGGACCGCGCTCAACAAGATCTTTCCCGATCACTGGTCGTTCATGGTCGGCGAGATCGCCATGTACGCGTTCGCGGTGCTCGTGCTGACCGGTATCTACCTCACGTTCTTCTTCGAGGCGAGCACACGCGAGGTCGTCTACAACGGGGTGTACGCGCCGTTGCGCGGTCAGACCATGTCGGCGGCCTACCGGTCGGGCCTCGACCTGAGCTTCCAGGTGCGCGCCGGCCTGGTGATGCGTCAGGTCCACCACTGGGCCGCGCTCGTGTTCATCGGCGCCATCATCGTCCACCTGTGTCGCGTCTTCTTCACCGGGGCGTTCCGGCGGCCGCGTGAGATCAACTGGATCGTCGGCGTTACCCTCCTCCTGCTCGCCATCGCCAACGGATTCTTCGGCTACTCGCTGCTCGACGACCTGCTGTCGGGAACGGGCCTGCGCGTCGCTTACTCGATCGCGCTGTCGATCCCGATCGGCGGCGAATGGCTCGCCTTCCTGTTCTTCGGTGGCGAGTTCCCCGCGAGCGCCACCATTCCCCGCTTCTTCGTGCTCCACGTCATGATCCTTCCCGCCCTCATCATCGGGCTCCTGAGCGCCCATCTGGCGATCCTGTGGCACCAGAAGCACACGCAGTTCCCCGGGCCCGGGCGCACCGAGCGCAACATCGAGGGCTCGCGGCTGTGGCCGACGTACGCGATCAAGTCGGTGGGCCTGTTCCTCCTCGTGGCCGCGGTGCTCACCGCGCTCGGCGGCCTGGCGCAGATCAACCCGATCTGGCTCTACGGGCCCTTCAAGCCGGCAACGGTCTCGGCGGGCTCACAGCCCGACTGGTACGTCGGCTGGCTCGACGGCGCGCTCCGGCTCATGCCCCCATGGGAGATCCGCGCCTTCGGGCACACGGTGCCGAACCCGTTCTTCCCCGGCGTCCTGCTACCGGGACTGACCTTCGGTGGACTGTACGCGTGGCCGTTCCTCGAGCCCCGCTTCACCAAGGACCGCGGGCCGCACAACCTGCTCAACCGGCCGCGCGACGTGCCGGTGCGCACCGCGATCGGTGCGGCCGCGCTGGCCTTCTACACGCTCCTGTTCCTCGCCGGCGGCAACGACATCCTCGCGGTGCAGTTCCACGTCGCGCCGGAATCGATCACCAACACGTTCCGCGTGCTTGTGATCGTGCTGCCCGTCATCGTTTTCCGCGTGACGCGGAAGCTGTGCCGCGACCTCCGGCGCGGCGACTCACATCCGATGCAGCGTCCGGTGGGATCGCGCGTGCGACGCACGGCGACGGGCGGCTACGACGAGGTGGACCCCGACGGGCAGGCACCGGCCGTGCGCGATCGCGCCTGAGCCGGTCGCACGTCGCTCAGGTCTCCGCCTCCATCGCGTAGCCCAGCACCGCGGCGAGGAACACGAGACCCCCGAGGATGGCGAGCCAGATGCCGAACACGAAGGCGTTGGCGGTCATGACCGCGCCGAAGGCCATCACGAACGGCCAGGCGCTGCTGTTCGGGAAATAGCCGATGTCGCCGGTGCCGGCGCCCGGCACTGCGTCGGGGAGGTCCTCGGGGCGGGGCCCCCCGATGCGGCGACCCTGGACGCGGAGGTAGACGGCGACGAGGGCCAGGGCGCCGACGGGGAGCGTGAGCAGCACCGAGCCGGCCGGCTCGTCGCTGGTGACCCCGTAGAGCGCGGCGACCGCGGCGAAGAACACCGCCGCCCCCGCGAAGAGCAGCGACTCTGTACCCATGGACCGGCCTCCCGGCGTCACGAGCCCGTCCGGGCCAGCTCGGGGTGGCGGGCGTCGAAGACCGGCCGCTCGGAGCGGATGCGCGGGAGCTCGTCGAAGTTGTGATGGGGCGGCGGGGAGGACGTGGCCCACTCGAGCGAGTTGCCGCCCCACGGGTCGGCACCGACACGCGCGTCGTGCCGCGACAGCCAGATGTTCCAGAGCAGCGGCAGCACCGACGCGGCGACGAGGGCGCCACCGATGCTGGACAGCAGGTTGAGGAACGACCAACCCTGGCCGGCGCCGTACGTGGCGATGCGGCGGGGCATGCCGCGC
Organism: Actinomycetota bacterium; assembly: GCA_005888325.1. Classification (NCBI taxonomy): domain Bacteria; kingdom Bacillati; phylum Actinomycetota; species Actinomycetota bacterium. The sequence continues at coordinate 59,648 of VAWU01000025.1, read as the reverse complement.
AGTCCGAGGTAGTGCTGCGGGAAGAACGTGAGGTTGAACCCGACGAACGTGAGCCAGAAGTGGGCGCGGGCCCAGCTCTCCCGGAGACGCCGGCCGAAGAACTTCGGCCACCAGAAATAGAGGCCCGCGAACATCCCGAAGGCAGCGGTGCCGAACATCACGTAGTGCATGTGCGCGACGACGAAGTAGGTGTCGGTCAGGTTGAAGTCGACCGACGGCGCCGCAAGGATCGGTCCGGTCAGGCCGCCGATGAGGAAGACGAGCAGGAACCCCACGCAGAACAGCATGGGCGCCTCGAAGGTGAGCCGGCCTCCCCACATCGTGGCGATCCAGTTGAAGAACTTCACCCCCGTCGGGACGGCGATCAGATAGGTCATCGCGCTGAAGAACGGCAGCAGAACCGCGCCCGTCGCGAACATGTGGTGCGCCCAGACCGTGGTGGACAGCGACGCGATGGCCAGCGTGGCGAACACGAAGCCCTTGTAACCGAACACGGGCTTGCGCGAGAACACCGGGATCACCTCCGTGACGACCCCGAACCACGGCAAGGCGATGATGTACACCTCGGGGTGGCCGAAGAACCAGAACAGGTGCTGCCACACGATGGGCACACCCCCCCGGCGGATCTCGAAGAACTGACTGCCGAAGTGGCGATCCGCGTAGAGCATCGCCAGCGCGGCGGTGAGAACCGGGAACGCAAGCAGCACCAGGAAGCTGGTGACGAGCATGTTCCACGTGAAGATCGGCATCCGGAACATCGTCATGCCCGGCGCCCGCAGGCAGATCACGGTGGTGATGAGGTTGACGACGGTCAGCACGGTGGCCACGCCGGTGACGAGCACCGCGACGATCCAGAGGTCGGCGCCTGCGCCCGGGGAGTGGACGGCGTCGGAGAGCGGTGCGTAGGCGAACCAGCCGAAGGCGGCGGGCCCCGATGACGTGAGGAACCCGCCCAGCATCGTGAGCCCACCGAAGAGGTAGAGCCAGTAGGAGAGCGCGTTGAGACGCGGGAACGCCATGTCGGGCGCGCCGATCTGCAGTGGCACGAGGTAGTTGGCGAGGCCCATCCCCATCGGCACCGCGAACAGGTAGACCATCACGCTGCCGTGCATGGTGAACACCTGGTTGTAGGTCGACTCCGAGAGCAGGTGGTTGTCCGGCTCGGCCAGCTGGGCGCGGATGAGCACG
>VAWU01000025.1:10195-58434 GCA_005888325.1 Actinomycetota bacterium | reverse complement strand
GTGCCCATGTAGAGCAGGCCGATCTTCTTGTGGTCCGTAGTCGTCAGCCAGTCGACGAGACCCGTCGACCGCGGCCGGACGCCAGCGGGCTCCGACGCGGACGGTCGCTCGTCGACGAGCGTCACGCGGCCCGGCCCCGCTTCGCGCGCGCCCACCGGTCGAAGGCGGCGGGGGTCAGCGTCTCGACGTCGAACCCCATGCGGTCGTGCGCCAGGCCGCAGAACTCGGCGCAGTGACCGACGAAGCGACCGACCCGGTTCGGGCGCACGTCGATCTGGTTGTCGACTCCGGGGATGAGGTCTCGCTTCTCGAGGAAGGCGGGCACGTAGAAGGAATGGATGACGTCGGTGGTGCGCAGCTTCAACCGCACCGTCCGGTTGACGGGCAGCACGAGCGTCGGCGGGTGTTCGAGGTCGCCGACGATCGTGATGTCCTCCTGCACGTACCGGAAGCGCCACTGCCACTGGAAGGCGGTGACCTCGACGCGCACGTCGGGGTGGTCGCTCAGCTTCGTCACCCGGTTCTGGGTGACGACGTTGACGCTGAAGAGGACGACGACGATGAGCAGGGGCACCGCGGTGTAGAAGATCTCGAGCGGGATGTTGGAGTGGGTCTGCGCCGGCAGCTCCTCGACCGGTCCGCGGTGGCGGTAGCGGAAGACGGCCCAGAGGATGAGGCCCATGACGAGCGCACCGATGATCGCCGCAACCCAGAACAGCCCGCGCCAGAGCCCGAGGATGTCGTCACCCTGCTCAGAAGCGGATCGGGTCGCGCCGTAACGCGAGCCGCATCCCGCGACCAGCAGCGGTCCGAGGATGGCGAGCAACCGCGCGACTCGGGGTCGGGGGGCGATGCGCCGAGCCTATCGAGAGGGTCGCGTCAACCTTCAACCCGCGGAATCGAGCCCGCCCGGCTCAGGGCCGGGCGATGTCGCGGTCGAACGACGGTCGCAGCGGCATGTCGCTCCGCCCGCCGTCGGCGCGCACCGCCAGCACCTGGTGGACCTGGGTGCGTCCCGCCTCGAAGTTCAGCGCCGAGGCGGCCATGTAGAGCCGCCAGATGCGAGCGCGCGCGATCCCCGCCTCGGCCACCGCTTCGTCCCAACCCCCCTCGAGATTGGCGACCCAGCGGCGCAGGGTCAGGGCATAGTGCTCGCGCAGGCTCTCGACGTGGCGGACCTCGAAGCGCTCGCGCTGCATCGCGGACACGACCTCGCCGACCTCGTGGAGCTCGCCGTCGGGGAAGACGTAGCGATCGATGAAGCTGGCTCGGGCGAAGCGGGGCCGATCGCCGGGCGGGCGGGCGATGGCGTGGTTGAGGAGGCGTCCCTGCGGCCGCAGGAGGCCGTACAGGCGTTGGAGGTAGACGCGCAGGCTCGCCAGCCCCACGTGCTCGAACATCCCGATGGAGCTGATGGCGTCGTAGGGGCCGTCGGTCACGTCGCGATAGTCCTGCAGCCGGATCTCGACCCGGTCGGCGAGCCCCGCCTCCGCGACCCGTTTGCCCGCGAGGTCGGCCTGGCGGGCCGACACGGTGACGCCGACGGCCCGGACGCCGTGGTGCTCGGCGGCGTGCAGCACCATGCCGCCCCACCCGCAGCCCACGTCGAGCAGGCGCATGCCCGGCTCGAGCCCGAGCTTCCGGCAGACGAGCTCGTGTTTGGCCGCCTGCGCGTCCTCGAGCGAGATCGAGGGGTCGCGCCACACGGCGCACGAGTACGTGAGGGACGGGCCCAGCAAGAGCCGGTAGAACTGGTTGGAGACGTCGTAGTGGTGCGCGATCGCGGCGGCGTCGCGCGCCTTCGAGTGACGTGGGCCCCGCAGGCGAACCTCCTCCTGCGGGGGTGGCAGCGGCCGCAGCGCGCGGACGCCGCCGGCAGCCGTGACGAGCCGGAGGATGTCGACCCACTGGCGGCGCGTCACCCGGACGTCGGGCAGGTGGTCGCGGAGCGCGAGCGCGGCGAAGATGTCGCCCTCGACGTCGAGGTGACCCTCGACGTAGGCGCGGGCGAAGCCGAGCTCACCCGGCGCCGTCAGGAGACGCTGGAGCGCGGCGGGGGAGCGCACCACGAGCGTTGCGGCCGCGTCGGGCGGCCCGAGTCGGGTGCCGTCGTACGCCAGGACCGCGACCGGCAGGTCGTTCCCCAGGAGGTCTTCGATGATGTGGGCCAAGCCGCGACGATCGACCATGGCGCGGACACTACGACGCGACGCGCTCCGTGTGCACGTGCAGCTCGGGTCGCGGGCGCGCCGAGATGCGAAGCTGCGACCACGGCCGGCTGAACGCGATCGCGGTGAGCGCGGCCGCCAGTGTGGAGGCACCGGCCACGACGAGGCCGGCGCGTGGCCCGAACTGACGCGGATCCGACAACCAGCCCACCACCGGCCCGCCGAGAGGTGTGCTGCCCAGGAACACGAGCACGAACAGCGCCATGACGCGACCCCGCAGGGCGGGGTCGGAGTGCAGCTGCACGGTGGAGTTGGCGGTGGCGATGAAGGCGATCATCGACGCCCCGACCGGCACCAGCAGCGCTCCCAGGACCACGGGGTTCGGCGCGGCGGCCGCGAGCAGCGCGGTGACACCGAAGCCGACCGCGGTGCCGAGCAGCCACTTGCGCGTCGGTCGCCCGCGGCCCGCGGTCGCGAGCGCCCCGGTCAGCGAGCCGACGGCCATCACCGACGAGAGCGCACCGTAGAGCGCGGGACCGCCGTCGAACGTGTACTTCGCGAGCAGGGGGAGCACGACGACGAAGTTGAACCCGAACGTGCCGACGACCGCGACGAGCAGGATCGTCGAGCGGAGCTCGGGGGTCGACCAGGCGTGGTGCAGCCCGGCGCGGATCTGTCCACGTCCGCGAGGGGCGGGTTCCAGGCGGTTCAGGTCGGCCGGCGTCATGCGCGTCAACCCGATCAGGACCGCCACGTAGGAGAGGCCGTTGACGAGGAACGCGGGTGCGATGCCGACGGTGGCGATCAGGATCCCTGCGATCGCAGGCCCGACGAGACGGGCGGCGTTGAACGCGGCGCTGTTGAGGGCGATCGCGTTGGGGACGGCGTCTCCCCCCACCATCTCGGTCACGAACGACTGGCGCGTGGGGTTGTCGATCGCCGTCACGCAGCCGAGCGCGAACGCGATCGTGTAGATCATCCAGAGCTCGACCCGGTCGAGGGCGACGACGGCGAAGAGCACGAGCGCGAGCGTGCCTGCGGCGGTCTGGGTCCACAGCAGGGTTCGGCGCTTGTCGAAGCGGTCGGCGATGACGCCTCCCCAGACGCCGAAGAGCAGCAGCGGGAGGAACTGGAGCGCGGTCGTGAGGCCGAGCGCCACACCGCTGCCGGTCAGCTTCAGCACCAGCCAGCCCTGGGCGACGATCTGCATCCACGTGCCGGTGAGCGACACGAGCTGCCCGGTGAAGAAGAGGCGGTAGTTGCGAATGCGAAGGGAGCTGAAGGTGCGACCTGTGACGAGGCGGAAGCGGGTCATTCGGCGCCCTCGATCACGCGCTCGAGGATGCGTGCGGCGTTGTCCAACGTGGCCAGCTCGGAGGGCGTCAGCGACCGGAGGTGCGACGCGAGGTAGGCGTCGCGGCGCGTGCGGCTCCGCGCGACGAAGCGCTGGCCTTTCGGGGTGAGGGCGACACGCGTCACGCGGCGGTCGTGGGAATCGCGCTCACGGGTCACCAGCTCCACCGCCTCGAGACCGGCGACGATGCGCGTCATGGTCGGCGGCCGCACCTGCTCGACCGACGACAGCTCGCCGAGCGTCAGCGGCCCGATGCGCTCGATGCTCGAAAGCGCGGCGAGCTGCGACGGCGTGACGCCCGCGCTCGCGTGCTGGCGCAGCCGGCGGGCCAGCCGCATGACGACGAGGCGGAGCCGGGCGGCCACCACGCGCTCGTCGTCGGCGGAGACGTCGGTGGACGGGGCGATGGTGGACATGTGCTTAGCATAACTAATTAGCGCGCCGAAGTAGTCCCGGAATTGCAGCGGTCCCGGGATTGCAGTGGTCGGGCCGGGGCGCGACGGTCCCCGGGCGACCGGCGAGGCATGATGCGGACATGAAGCTCTCCGAGCAGGAGATCCGCGACGGCTTGACCGGGCTCCCGGGCTGGGGTCTGGGCGACGGCGAGATCGAGAAGCGCTACGAGCTGCCGGACTTCCGCGCCGCGATCGCCTTCGTCGTCCGCGTGGCCTTCGAAGCCGAGGCCGCCGGTCACCACCCCGACCTCGACGTGCGGTGGAACAAGGTGCGCGTCGCGCTGGCGACCCACAGCGAGCACGCGATCACGACCAAGGACCTCGACCTGGCGAGGACGATCGAGGCTCTGACACTGGCCTGAACGGCCGTGACACGGGCCTGAACGGCCGTGACACGAGCCTGAACGGCCGTGACACGAGCCTGAACGGCCGCGCCGCGCGTGGTTCGAAGTCCGCGGTCGAAGTTTCCCTACAGCGCCGAGGAGCGTGCGCCGATATGGCGGTATCGCGGGCGCGAGGAAGACTAGGGGTGAGGTCACGTGAGGCAGGGCGAGGGTGTCCAGGTGAGGAACCGTTTCGACGGGAACTGGGTGCAGGGCTTCGAGGTGGCCGATGTCGAGGACGGGGACGGGGACGACGAGCGGTTGTTCCGTCTCCGTCGCCGGTCCGACGGAGCGGTGCTGCCCGAGCTGTTCCGGGAGACCGAGGTCCGCGAAGGGGACCGCCGCACACCTCGTTCGCTGCCGTAGCCGGCGGCGCCCGCGCGGCGGGCACGACCCGCCCGTCTAGGGTCGAGCCATGCCCGTGCAGCAGGGAATCGTCGGCCCCATCCCTGAAGGCGCAGACGCCGAGGCGTACGACAAGCTCCGGCGGCGCGTGCTCTGGACGATGCCGAGCGGCCTCTACGTGATCGGCTCGCGGCACGGCGACAGGCTGAACCTGATGACCGCGAACTGGGTCACCCAGGTGAGCTTCGATCCCAAGCGCGTCGGCGTCGCGGTCGAGAAGGAAGCGGTCACCCACGGCCTCATCACCGAGGGCGGGGCGTTCTCGGTCAACGTCGTGAGTCGCGAGGACCGCGCCATCGTCCGCAAGTTCACCAAGCCGGTCGAGGTGGACCTGACCGCGAGCACGTTGAACGGGTTTCCCTTCCACGCCGCCCGCACCGGCGCGCCGATTCTCGACCAGGCGGTCGCCTACGTCGACTGCGCCGTGGCTCAGGCGGTCGACGTCGGCGACCACACGCTGTTCCTCGGTGAGGTCGTCGACGCCGCGTTCCAACAGGACGAGGCCGTTGAGGTCCTTCGCATGGAGGACACCCGCATGAGTTACGGAGGCTGAGCGGGAGAACTGAGGCGGCGTGCGGCTGGCGAGCTTCAACATCCTCCACGGGCGCTCGCTCGCCGACGGCGTCGTCGACGGGAGGCGGTTGACCGCGGCGTGCGCCTCGATCGGAGCCGACGTGCTCGGGATGCAGGAGGTCGACCGCAACCAGGCCCGTTCCGGCGGGCGGGACCAGACGGCGATGGTCGCCGAGGCGCTCGACGCGGTGGCGTGGCGCTTCGAGCCTGCCATCGTCGGCGAGCCGGGCGGCATCTGGCGGCCGGCCAGGAACGGCGATGCCGCCGAGACCGGTGACATGGGCTACGGCGTAGGTCTGGTCTCGCGGCTCCCGGTGCGGACGTGGTACGTCGTGCGCCTGGCCGCGGCGCCCGTGCGGTCGCCGGTCTACGCGACCGGGTCCCGCCGCGTCCTCCTGTTGCGGGACGAGCCGCGCGTCGGCCTCGTCGCCGAGGTGCAGACCCCGGTGGGGATGATGACGATCGCCACCACCCACCTCTCGTTCGCGCCCGGCTGGAACGCGATGCAGCTTCGTCGTCTCACGCGGATCCTCCGCCGCCGCACGCCGGCGGACCAGCCGTGCATCCTCCTGGGTGACCTCAACCTGCCCGGGCCCGTTGCCCGGTGGACCACGGGTTGGCGTTCGCTCGCCCGGGTCAAGACCTTCCCCGCACCCAACCCCTCGGTGCAGATCGACCACGCGCTCGCGGACGGGCGTGTTCCTGCGGCTCGCGCCGCGTGGGCCCGGGCGCTGCCCGTCTCCGACCATCGGGCGTTGGTGGTCGACCTTGCCGGCGGTTGACGCCGCCACGGCCGGGGTCCGGTAGCGTCTTCGCCCGTGGCGGTCCGACGGCTGCGCAACTCCGAGTGGGGCTTCGCCGTGCTGAGGGGCGCACCGAGCTGACGGACGTGATCTGGATCGCCGAGGCGGCGGCCTTCACCTCGCTCGTGGAGCATCTCGGCGAGGTGGCGCTCTACGCGTTCGACACCGAGTTCCACCGCGAGCGCACCTACTACCCGCTCCTGGCACTGCTGCAGGTCGCGTGGGCGGGCGGTGTGTCGCTGATCGACCCGCTCGCAGTCGATATCGCGCCGCTCGCCGCCGTGTTCGAGGGCCCGGGGGTCGCGGTGGCCCACGCCGCCGACCAGGACCTGGAGGTGCTCGAGCGCTCCTGCGGCACGATCCCCCGCCGGCTGTTCGACACCCAGCTCGCGGCCGGCTTCCTCGGGTACTCGTCGCCCTCCCTCGGCACCCTCGGCGGCAAGCTGCTCGGCGCCAACCTGCCCAAGGGCGACCGCCTCACCGACTGGACCCGGCGCCCGCTCTCGGATGCGCAACGGGTCTACGCGGCGGCCGATGTCGCCCATCTGCTCGACATGCACGCGGTGATCGTCGAGCGCCTGACCGCGTCCGGACGCCTCAAATGGGCCGAGGAGGAGTGCGAGGCGATGCGGGCGCGCCGGCGCGGCAACCCCGACCCCGACACCGCGTGGTGGCGGGTGAAGGATTCCCGCACCCTGCGAGGCTTGTCGCGCGGCGTGGCCCAGGCGGTGGCGGCGTGGCGTGAGCGTCATGCGGCGGCGACCGATCAGCCGCTGCGGTTCGTGCTGTCCGACCTGGCGATCACGACCATCGCCCACCACCCGCCGAGCACCCTCGAGGAGCTGCAGGAGCTGCGCGGGGTCGACGGCCGTCATCTTCGCGGGGGCATGGGCCAGGAGATCCTCCAGGTGGTGCGGGAGGGCCTCGAGCTCCCCACCGAGGCGCTGCGACTGCCGCCGGCCGACGACGTCGACCGCCACCTGCGGCCCGCGGTGACGCTCGCTTCGGCGTGGGCGTCACAGCTGTCGGCCGACCTGCGCATCGACAACGCGCTGGTCGCGACCCGCGCCGACCTCACCGCGTTCGTGCGCGGCGACGGCGATGCCCGGCTGTGCCGGGGTTGGCGTCACGACCTCGTGGGCGAGCCGCTGCGCAGGTTGGTCGAGGGCGAGGCCGCGCTCGCGTTCGCGGGCCGCGGCAAGCTGTCGCTCGAGGAGCGGTCGGGCCGGCCCTATCCGCTCGACGCCCGGCCGCTGCCTCCCGACGACGGGTGACGCCCGGTCAGGGTGACGGCCGGTCACGGTGGCGGCCCGGTCAGGGTGGCTGCCACTGGTCGAGGGCTTCACGGGCGCGGGCCGTCCACCACTCGAGGCCCGAGCGCTCCCGCGCTCGCGCGTCGCGGTCTTCGGCGGTCGCGCCCAGCGCCTTCTCCCAGCCCAGCTGGACGAGGGCGCCGAGGAGCGCGAGGCGGAGCGCGTCCTGGTCGTGGGCGCGCCCGGCTGCGGCGCGAACGTCGTCCACCAGCTCGTCGAGCGAGGCCTGGACCGCGGCTCCGTTGATGGCGACGTACCACGCGTAGTCGACCGCCGGCGGTCCCCACGAGGTCTGCGGACCCCAGTCGATGACGACGACGCGGTCGCCGGCGACGCCGAGGTTGCCTACCTTCAGGTCGCCGTGCAGGAGGGCGGCGTCGAAGTGCGCGAGCGCTTCGGCCAGGGGTCCGGTGGACTCGAGGATGTGAAGCACCGCGTCGGCCACGTCGTCCGCCACCACGTCGGCGAACCGCTCCCAGCCCTGCAGGACGAGCCGTGGCACCTCGTGGTCGGCGCGGTGCGGGGCGGTCGCCGTGGGCGACAGGAACCCGAGGAGGTCGGCGAGCGTGCACAGGTCGTCGACGGGTGGACGGGTGAACGTGCGGTGGAGGGCCGCGGTGGCCCCGAGCAGCTGCCGGCTCTGGGACCGGGTGACGAGGACGCCGTCGGGCAGCAGCGAGGCGCTGACGTCGCGCATGACGACCGTGCATCCGTCCGGCGTCGGCGCCACGCCGACGATCGCGGTGTCGATGGCGGGCGGCATGCGATCGAAGACGCCGGCAGCCCAGAGCCGGGCGACGCGGCCCGTGTCGTGCGTGGCCTGCATGATCCAGTCGAGGCGGGGGTCGACGTGCTTCAGCACGAGCCCGGTGCCGTCGGCGAGGGTCACGCGCTCGAGCGTCGACCCCGACTTCCCGTCACCGTGGAGCGGGTGACGTGAGACGGCCGTGGCCAGCGTGGCCTCCAGCTGCTCACCGGTGTTCAAGCCGCCCCCCGCGCCGGCGCCTCGCGGAGGAGCACGGCCTGGTTTGGCGCGAGCCGGCCCGTGGCGCGGTCACCCTCGCTGCGGCCGTCGCTGGCCACCTCGACGACCCACTCTCCGCTCAGCGCGATGTCGACGGCGGCGTCGGTGAAGTTCACCGCCACGAGCCGGCGGTCGCCGTCGGCCTCGCGTTCCCATGCGAGCGCGCCGACCGACGCGGGCAGGAGACGGAACGACCCGGTCCGCAACGCCGCGCTGTCGTGGCGGGCGCATAACAAACGACGGTAGAGGTGCAGGATCGAAGCGTCGTCGGCGCGCAGGTCCTGCACGTCGCGCGACGACGACTCGGGGGGCCACGGGAGCCACGGGTCGTCCACGCCCCAACCGTGGTCGGTGGCGCCGGTCCACGGGATGGGAGCCCGGCAGCCGTCGCGGCCGCCGGGATCGACGCGCCGCTCGGGCGGGACCGTGGCGTCCTCCAGCCCGAGCTCCTCGCCCTGGTAGAGGAAGGGCGTGCCGCGCAAGGTGAGTAGTAGCACCGCGGCGGCGCGGGCCCGTGCCTCCGACCCGCCGTAGCGTGTGCGATGACGGCGGTTGTCGTGGTTGGAGAGGACCCACGTGGGCCACGCGTCGATCGGGTCGAGCTCCGCGACCACACGCTCGATCCGCTTGTGCCACGCGCCCGCGTCCCACGGCGCGTGCAGGGGAGGGAAGTTGAAGGCGAGGTGCAGCTCGTCGCCGGCTCCGTAGTACTTGGCCACCAGTGCCGTGGAGAGCAGGTAGACCTCACCCACCATCATCCGATCACCGGGGTACGAGTCGAACAGGCGGCGCAGGTCGCGGAGGAGCGGATGGGTCTCCGGGCAGTCGTTGAGCGCGGAATGGGGGATCCCCACCACCTCGGCCGGATCGTCGGGCAGGTCGGGTCGCTTGCCCATGCACTGCACGACGTCGATGCGGAAGCCGTCGACACCGCGGTCGAGCCAGAACCGCACGACACCGTGCATGGCCTCGACCACCTCCGGATTTCCCCAGTTCAGGTCGGGCTGCTGGGGCAGGAAGCAGTGCAGGTACCACTGGCCGGTGGCGTCGTCCCAGGTCCACGCGGGGCCGTCGACGAAGGTGGCCGCCCAGTTGTTCGGCGGCTGGTCGGGTGAGCCGTCGCGCCACACGTACCAGTCGCGCTTGAGGCTGTCGCGCGACGCGCGGGCCTCGACGAACCACGGGTGCTGGTCCGAGGTGTGGTTCGGCACCCAGTCGATGAGGACGCGGAGACCACGCCGGTGCGCGTCGGCGAGCAGCCGGTCGAAGTCGGCGAGCGTGCCGAACAGCGGGTCGACGTCGCAGTAGTCGGCCACGTCGTAGCCGAAGTCGGCCATGGGCGAGCGGAAGAACGGCGAGAGCCAGACCGCGTCGACGCCCAACCACTCGAGATGGTCGAGGTGGGCGCGGATGCCCTCGAGCGTGCCGACCCGCCCGCCGCTGCCGGCGAACGAGCGCGGGTAGAGCTGGTAGACGACGGCCGACTTCCACCACGGCGTCGACATGCGGGGCATTGCCATGCGGGCGACAGCGTAGGAGTCGTCAGCGGTGCACGGAGCCGGACGGAGGCGGACGCAGCGAGCTCGGGTCGAACGAGCTGGGGTGCATGCGGCTCGGGCGGCGAAGGGGCGCCATGGTCAGGCCCACGAGAACCGAGAGCACGATCCACACCACGACGACCGCGGCGACCATGACCACTTCCTGAACGGTACGCCCGGCCTCCTCGCCCGAGGTGGATGGCGACGGGTCACCGGGCGTCGTCGGGTCGCAGGTCGACGCGCAGGACCAGGAAGCCGTCCTCCAGCGAGCCCTCGGCGTCGCCGAGCATGGCGAAGTCCTGGTAGTCGAGCTGCATGCGCTCGACGAAGCGCTTCCGGTCGGCGCCCTCGAGCGGCGGCATGGGCCGGTTGCGGACGGCTTGGGCCCGCTCCTTGAAGCGGGTGATCATGGCATCGACGTCGAGGGCCTCTCCCATGGCCCCCACCGTATCCAGCTCGCCCGCGAACCCAAGGTTGGGTCGGCCCGGCGATAGACTGAGCGGGCCCAGGTGGCACAGGAACCAGGCAGCGAAGCAACACCAGGCAGCACTGCAACCAGGCAGGCAGAGCAACCAGGCAGGAACAGCGACGACCAGCCGGCGGGACCCAGGTCGGAGCATCGAGTCGGGAGCATCGACGTGAAGAAGGGACGACATCGCCGCTTCGAGGAGGCGCGTGCGCTGAAGCGCACGACCGAGACGATCGTCGAACCCTGCCCCGAGTGCGGCGCCGACCCCGAGGACGAGCACGCGTCGTGGTGCCTCGCAGGTGAGGACGACGACGCCGCCGACGAGCACGCGGTCGACGAGCTCGGCGCCGACGGCTGACAGGAGCACAGGCGGGTCCCGGCGTGCGCTCGGCGCCGTCGCGGCCGTCGTGGCCCTTGCGTGCGGTGCCGCCTTCGCCTCCGGCCGGGTCGGCGGCTCTGCGGGCCCGCGGTCCGGGCCGGTGGGTGCGGCCCGGGAGACGAGCCGCCCCTCGCCCTACTCGGGGCTCGGCACCTGGGTCGACGTCTACGACTGGAGCCGGGAGTTCAGCGGTGGTCGTCCCGTCGTGGGCCCCGCCGACGTCGACGCCATGGCGGCCGCCGGTGTGCAGACGCTGTTCATCCAGACCGCGAAGGGCGAGGACGCCGGCGACCTTGTCGACCCCGACCTCCTCATCACCATCGTCGACCGGGCCCGGGCCCGCGGCTTGCGGGTCGTGGGCTGGTACGCGCCGACCCTGGTCGACGAGGCGGCGGACCTGCGCCGGCTCCTGGCCGCGGCCTCACTCGGAGTCGACGGCGTGGCGGTCGACATCGAGGTGCGTGACGTCGGCGACGTCACCCTGCGCAACCAGCGCCTGATCTCCCTCAGCCGGGGCCTGCGGCGGGCGCTGCCGGGCCAGCGGCTGGGCGCCGTCGTCATGCCGCCCGTGCTGCTCGACGTCGTCAATCCCGGCTACTGGCCCGGCTTCCCGTGGCGCGAGCTGGCCCGGTCATACGACGTGTGGCTCCCGATGTCGTACTCGACCGAGCGCCGTCGCGACTCGGGCTGGCGCGACGGTTACCGCTACACGGTCGAGAACGTCCGCCGGCTCCGCGAGCACCTGGGGCGGCCCCATGCGCCGGTGCACACGATCAGCGGGCTCGCCGACCGCCTCACCCGGGCCGACCTCGAGGGCACCGTGCGGGCGGTGGTCGAGACGGGTGCGGTGGGCGCCAGCCTGTACGACTGGCGTTCGACCGGCGCGGTGGCCTGGCCGTTCCTCAGCCCGCTGCGCGCGCCCTAATGGGGGTCTAATAGCCGGCCCGTGCGCAGACGAGGTCGATGTCGGCAGGGGTCGCGCCGCTCTCGACGACGAGGTCGCCGATTCGGATCCCCGGGGGCGACGGACGCGAGGGGTGGTTGCGGTGCGCGTAGGTGACCGGCCCACCCGTCAGCATCCCCCGGTGCGCGTGGAGTGCGAGCGGATGACCGCGTCGCTCGAGCCCGTCGAGTAGGTCGGCGAGGGCGGCGTGCTCGGCGCGATTGTGTGCATCGGTCAGGCTGTCGATGACGACCGGCCCGATCGACTCGGCGTCGCGTTCGAGCACCGCGAGCGCCGGCGAGAAGGTGCGTGCCCGCTTGCCGGCCCGCACGCGCGCGACCGCCTTCGGGGTCGGCTTGCGCCGCTGCACTTCGCTCAGCGCGCGGTGGTCGAGGTACCGCACGGCGAGCGACGAGTTGCGCCGGGCATGGCGGGCGAGGTCGGAGCCCGACGGCCCCGGGCGCGCGGTGCCCGACGCCCGTTCGATGGCGCGCTCGGCGTCGACGATCGACCGCAACGCCGCCACCAGAATGCGGTTCTCGGGCGTGTCGTACGCCCGGGCGGTGGTGGTGCAGACGTAGAGGTCGGACGCGCCGGCCGTGGCGCCGCGGGTCGACATCGTCTCACTCCACTGCACCGGTCCGCGAATCTCACCGTGGCACCGCTCGGCGCGGTTGGTCGTGGCGGCACCGAGCGAGCGCAGCAGCACCGGCATACGGAACAGCAGGGCGGCCACTTCTGGGCTGGTCGCGTGCAGGTACCCGGCGAGCGCCTCAACCGAGCCGTGACTCCGGCCGAGCAGGGCCTCGGCGGAGCGTGCGGGGTCGAAGGGACGCGCCAGGCGCGCCCAGATCCGTTCGGCCGGCGCTGGCGTCGACCCGCTCAGCGGCGAGCCCGGGCTCGCGGGCCTCAGATCGACGACGGGGACGTCCACCGGGTTCCGTGCCCCCTACGCCGGGAGCTCGACCCCGAGGACCTGTTCGATCGTGCGGCGCGCCTCGACGAGCTCGTCCTTGTCGAAGATCTCGGCCACACGCTCGTAGAGCTCGGCGGCGCGTTCGTCGTCGATGCCCTCGAACTGAGGCAGGAGGTACGCGTAGAAGACCTCGTAGAGCAGGCGCGACTCCGAGGACGCGGTCGACGCCCGCTGGGCGGCGTAACGAGCGGCGTCGATGAACACCGCAGGGCCGAGCTCCTTCAGGTCACGCAGACCGAGCAGTCGGCTCACGATCTCGCCCGGGCCGACGAGGAGATCGCGATATGCCTGCTCGTCGGGCGGCACGACCTCGATGAAGGCGAACCGACGCATCAGTGCGAACGACATCTCGAACAGCAGGTTCTTGTCGAACACGTTCATGGTGGCGACGATGCGCCACGTGGCGGGCACGCGGATGGGGTCGGTGCCGGGTGGCACGTCGACGCCCGGCGGCACCAGCGAGATGGGGTGGCTGTTGCCCCGACGCTTGAACGGCAGCACGACGGCCTGTCCGGAGAGCACGGTGAAGAGCTGTCCGAAGGCACGGTCGAAGTTGGCCCGGTTGAGCTCGTCGACCACGAGCCACTTGCCGCTCTCGATCGCGTCGACGAACATCCCCGGCCGGAAGATGAGGCCCTCGAGCGTCGGCTGGAGGCCGCCGATGGTCTCGAACGTCGTCCACTCGGTGGTGGCGGTGGTCGGCAGGTAGCCGGTGCACATCACCGCGCGCTGCGCGACCTCGGCCGAGAGGTAGGCGAGGGTGGTCTTGCCGGTGCCCGGCGGGCCGGTCAGCACCACGTGCTTGCCCGCGTCGATCGCCGCCACGACCTGCTCCACCACGTTGGGGTGCAGGCGCATGCCGGCGGCAGCGACTTCCTTCTGCAGCGTCTCGACGTTGAATTCGGCCATGAGGGATGGATCTACAGGAACGCACGCGCGTTCTCGAGAGCTAGGTCGGCCAATGCGCCGTGCGACCTGAGCGCTTTTGTCCCGTCCCGGCCGATCCGCTGGACCGCCAGCCGGCACCACTCACCCATGGGGCCCGAGATGCGGTCGGTGGCGTCGTCGGGGCCGAACGACCAGTCGGCGCCCTCGGGGTCGACGAGGTCGAACCGCAGCGTGCGGCCGGGTGGGGGATCGACGCCGGCGACCGACAACGCGTAGGGGAGCGCCCGGGCGCCGATCCACGCCACGTGGTGCAGCCGTCGGGTGTCGGCGCCCGGACGACCGACCGCGGCCCGGATGTCGAGGCCGTGGGCCCAGTGCTCCATGATCCGCGCCGCCCCGAAGGCCCGGAGGCCCATCCCGAGGCCCCACGGCACGCGCGCGGCGGGATCGAGCCCCCGGAGGGCGGCGCGGTTGCGCGCCGCGGCGCCGGTCCACCAGTCGAGCACCTCGGCCGGCGTCATCGCCCGGCCCCGGAGGCAGCCGGCCAGCGTGAAGGCGTCGCCCGACGGGTACTGCTCGACCTCGACGTTGATCTGCCGCACGCCGCCCGTCGCGGTGTCGTGGGCCAGCTCCTCGGTGTCGGCGAGGTGCGACACCTGGTCGCGCACGTCCCAACCCACCGCCGGCGTCGGGCGCGACCACTCGGTGCCGGCGAGGTCGCGGAGCAGGGCCTCGAGGTCGCGCTGCTCGGCTTCGAAGTCGTCGAGCACCGCGCGAGTCGCGGCGGCCGCTGCGCTTCGATCCTCGCTCACCGGTGCACCATCCTCGTGCCTCGGCTGCTGCACCGCCCTGTTCCGATGGAGCTGCGGTCCTCCGCTGCGCTTCGGTCCTCGCTCAAGACTTGACTGAGCGCCGCACGGTGGGGTGCGGGAGGAAGGCGACCGGCTTCGCATCGCGCGCGTCGAGGTACTCCGCGACGCGCGCGTAGACGCGCTTGCCGACGAGCTCGATGAGCTCGTCGCGCATCGTGCGGTAGACCGGGTCGCGCGCCACGAACGCCTCCGGCGCCTCGGTGCACCACCAGTGGAACTCCTGGCCGCCGTCGCCCCAGTGCCGCCGCTGCCACTCGATGATCGTCGAGGTCACGTGGCCGTCGTCCTCCTCGTGGTCCTCGCGGCGCAGCGGCAGCTGCCAGCACACCTCGGGCTTGTAGTCGAGTGGCCGGTGGCCCCTCTGCAACGCCGCCTGGTGCAGCGCGCAGCCGGGGCCGGCGGCGAACCCCGGTCGGTTCAGGAAGATGCAGGCGTCGCGGACGAGCCGGGTGACGGTGGCGCCCTCGGCCCCGCGCTTCGTGACGCCCCGCTCCCTGCCCTGCTTGCGGAACTGCCACTGCTCGTCGGTCAGCGTGGCGGCGATCTTCTTCACCCGCTTCACGTCGGCGTCGTCGCTGAAATGGGCCCCGTAGGAGCAGCACCCTTGAACGAGCTCGGGCACCGGGCCTGTGAGGACACCTTGGCAGCCCGATCCGAAGATGCATGTCCACGAGCTCCGGAGGAAGGTGACGTCGAAGACCCACGTGCGGTCCTCGTCGGGGTCCTCGAACGAGACCCACTCGCGAGTGGAGTTCAGCGGTTGTCGCTTCTTGCTCACCCGACGAAAGCTAGTGCGCCGTCGCCGCGAGCTCGCGCCACAGCTCGCCCGCCGCGAGGAGCCCCTTCCAGAACTGGCTCATCACCATGCGCTCGTTGGGCGCGTGGATGCGATCGCCCGGCAGCCCCACCCCGAGGAAGAGGACCGGTGCGTCGAGCACCCGACCGAGCGCTTCCTCCGGGCCGCTTCCGCCCTCGCGGGTGAACAGCGGTGGTGTGCCCCACACGCGCCCGATGGCGCGCGTCAGCGCGCCGACCGCGGGATGGTCGACGGGTGTGAGCGCCGGTGCCACCGCGCCGATGGGCGTGACGCGCGCGTCGATGCCGTCGGGCACCATCTCCGCGAGCCACGAGCGGAAGGACGCCGCGACCCTCTCGGGGTGCTGATCGGGAACGAGGCGGAACGTCACCTTGAAGCCGCCGCGCGTGCCGTCGCCCGTGTAGCCGACCCCGATGCCGACGACGTCGCAGGTCGGGCGCGACCACACGCGCTCGAGCGTGGAGCGACCCGCCTCGCCCTCGAGCCGCCGCACGCCGGCCTCGGCCATCCACTCGGCGTCCCGGAACGGCAGCCGGGCGAACGACGATCGCTCGGCGTCGCTGAGGGGACGTACGTCTTCGTAGAAGCCGGGGATCGCAATCCGGCCCTCGGAGTCGTGCAGCGACGCGACCAGTCGGGAGATGTGGTGAGAGGGGTTGGGCACCGAGCCGCCGTAGACACCCGAATGGAGATCGGCCGTCGCGCTGCGCAGCTCGACATCGAACGCGACCAGGCCGCGCATGCCGACGCACGTGGAGGGGACGTCGAGCGACCACATGCTGGTGTCGGACACGACGACGACGTCGCAGGCCAGTCGGGCCCGCTCCCGCCGCAACAGCACCTCGAAGTGCGGCGAGCCCACCTCCTCCTCGCCTTCGACGACGAACTTCACGTTGACCGGGAGCGCACCGTCACGGCGCAGGAGGCCGCGGACGGCCTCCAGCTCGTACAGCACCTGGCCCTTGTCGTCGATGGCGCCCCGCGCCCGGCACTCGTGGCGCCCACCGGGATTCGTGGTGCGCTCATCCACCGTGACGGTGGATGAGCGCACCGAGAAGCGAGGCGAATGCCCGCCCCGCAGGTAGGTTGGCCCCGGTGGACACGGCTCTCGTCGGTGACCTGCGTGCCGCGCTCGCACCCGATCGCGTCCGGGTGGGCGCGCTGGAGCTGGATCTCTACGCGCGCGACGCGGGAGCGATCTCGGGCCACGCCGAGGTGGTCTGCTTCCCGCTCACGGCCGAGGAGGTGCAGGCGGCGGTGCGCGTCGCCCGGGCGCACGGACGCCCGTTCGTGCCGCGGGGGTCGGGCACCGGGCTCGCCGGTGGGGCGGTGCCCGTCGGCGATCCGGTCGTGATCGTCACCACCAAGATGACGCGCGTGCTCTCGATCGACGAGGACGAACGGATGGCATGGGTCGAGCCGGGTGTCCTGAACCTCGACCTCACGCGAGCGGTCGCCCATCTCGGGCTGCACTACGCGCCCGATCCCTCGAGTCAGCAGTCCTGCTCGGTGGGCGGCAACGTGGCCACCAACTCCGGAGGCCCGCACTGCCTTCTCTACGGGGTGACGAGCGCCCACGTGCTGGCCATCGAGGTGTGTCTGCCCGACGGGTCGCTCGCGCTCCTGGGCGGCCTCGACGCCGAGCCTTTCGGCTATGACCTGCGCGGCGCGTTCGTGGGCAGCGAGGGAACGATGGGCATCGCCACCCGGATCGCGGTGCGCCTCACGCCCGACCCGCCCGCGGTGCGCACGCTCCTGCTCGACTTCACGTCGGTCGAGGACGCCGCTGCGACCGTGTCCGCGATCATCGCGGCGGGTCACGTTCCGGCCGCGCTCGAGATGATGGACGCCGAGATCACGCGCGCGGTCGAGGACTTCGTGCACGCGGGCTTCCCCCGCGATGCCGCGGCCGTGCTGCTCGTGGAGGTCGACGGGCTACCTGCCGGCACGGACGCGGCCGCGCAGGAGGTGGGCGAGATCGGCCGGGCCCACGGGGCACGCACCGTGCGCGTCGCCGCGGACGAGGCCGAGCGGGCGCTGCTCTGGAAGGGGCGCAAGTCGGCCTTCGGCGCCATCGCCCGCATCGCCCCCAACTACTACCTGCACGACGCGGTGGTGCCGCGCACCCGCCTGGTGGAGGTGATGCGCGCGGTGTACGAGATCGCGGCGCGCCACGAGCTGATGATGATGAACGTCTTCCACGCCGGCGACGGCAACCTGCACCCGTTGATCGTCTTCGACCGGCGCACGCCGGGCGTGATGGAGCGGGTGATGGCGGCGGGCGACGCGATCATCACCGCGTGCGTCGAAGCGGGTGGGGTGCTGTCCGGCGAGCACGGCATCGGTCTCGAGAAGCGCGATCTCATGCCGCTCCTGTTCTCGGCCGCCGACCTCGACGCGCAGGCGCGCCTGCGCGACGTGTTCGATCCCGACGGTGTGTCGAACCCGACGAAGGTGTTGCCCGCGGGCTCGCGCTGCGGCGACCTCCAGCGGGTGCCCGAGGGCGTATGGATCTGACCGCGTTCGCCGAGGCGGTCGGCACCGAGGGCCCGGTGACGGCCGTGGGCGGACGCACGCAATGGGACGTCGGTGGTGCGGTCGCCCCCGGCACGCGCGAGGTGCGCGCCCCCGAAGGCATCCTCGAGTACGAGCCGGGCGAGATGACCGTCCGGTGCGGTGCGGCCACGACCGTGCGCGAGGTCGACGAGGTCGTGGGGGCGCACGGGCAGCTCGTGGCGTTGCCCGATGAGGCGGGCGCGACGGTCGGCGGCGTCTTGGCCGTCGGCCGGAGCGGAGTGCGGCGTCTGGGCTACGGCCCGGCGCGCGACGTTCTGCTCGAGGCGCGCTACGTGTCGGCCGAGGGCACGCTCGTCAAGGCGGGTGGCCCGACGGTGAAGAACGTGAGCGGCTTCGACCTCTGCCGCCTGCTCGTCGGCTCGCTCGGCACCATCGGCCTGCTCGGCGAGGTGCGCCTGCGGTGCCGGCCCCGACCCGCCCGCTCGCAGTGGTTCGCCGGTGAGGTCGACCCGTTCGCGCTCCACCGGGAGCTGTACCGTCCGACGTCGATCCTGTGGGACGGCTCCATGACATGGGTGTTGCTCGAGGGTCATCCGGTCGACGTCGACGACCAGGCCCGCCTCGCCCGGCTGGCGCCGGTCGACGGACCGCCGGCGGTGCCCGCCGAGGGCCGGCGGTCGCTGCGCCCGTCGGAGCTGCGGGCGCTCACGGGGGCCTTCGTCGCGGAGATCGGCGTCGGCATCGTGCACCTCCCGCACCCGGTCGACCCGCCTGCTCCGGCTGCGCTCGACCTGCACCGCCGGATCAAGGCCGCGTTCGACCCGACGGGCCGGCTCAACCCGGGCCGTCAAGCGTGAGCGGGCCGATGACTCTCACTGGCGCACGCTTGCGCGTCGACGACGACGAGCTGGTGGCGTGCGTGGCGTGCGGGCTGTGCCTGCCGCACTGT
Organism: Actinomycetota bacterium; assembly: GCA_005888325.1. Taxonomy (NCBI): domain Bacteria; kingdom Bacillati; phylum Actinomycetota; species Actinomycetota bacterium. Next base: position 39,608 of record VAWU01000025.1, on the reverse strand, counting down.
CCCACCTATCGGGTCACCGGCGAGGAGTCCGCGTCGCCGCGTGGGCGCATCGCGGCGATGCGCGCCGTCCACTTCGACGGCCGCCCGCTCGACGACGACTTCACCCGTTTCATGGACCTGTGCGTGCAGTGCCGTGCGTGTGAAGCCGTGTGCCCGTCGTCGGTGCCGTTCGGCCACCTGATGGAGGGCGCGCGCGACACCCTCGCCCGGGAGACGCGCTACCAGCCGTGGTGGCGGCGGGCGGGCTACCGCATCCTCGGGCACCACCGCCTCCTCCTCGCGGCGTCGACCGCGCTCGCGGTCGCCCAGCGAGCCCGCGTCGTCCCCCGCCGGCTCGGTCTGCCGCGCCTGCCCTTGCGCCGCACCACGCTCGCGCCCACCGGCACCGATGTCTGGCTGTTCACCGGATGTGTGATGGACGCGTGGATGCGGCCGGTGCACGCCTCGGTGGTGCGCGTGCTCACCGCGGCGGGCGCGGGGGTGGCCCTGCCCGGCGCGGGAGCGGACTGCTGCGGCGCGCTGCACGCCCACGCCGGGCTGCTCGACGACGCGCGTGCCCTCGCCCGTCGGGTGATGTCGTCGATGCCGGGGGATGCGCCCGTGCTCGTCGACTCCGCCGGTTGCGGCGCCGCGCTCGAGGACTACAGGCACCTGGTCGGCACCCGCGAGGCCGAGCGCTTCGCGGCGCGCGTGCAGGACGTGAGCGAGTGGCTCGCGCCTCGCATCGACCAACTGCCGGCGGCCCCGCGTCATCGACGCCCGACGGTGGCCGTGCAGGATCCCTGTCACCTGCAGCACGTGCAGAAGGCGCACCAGCACGTGCGAACCGTGCTGCGACCGTTCGTCGACGTGGTCGAGCTGGACGACGAGGGCCTCTGCTGCGGCGCGGGTGGTGCCTACGCTGCACAGCATCCCGAGCTCGCAGGCGCGATCCGCGACCGCAAGGTCGGCGCCATCCGCCGGAGTGGCGCGACCGTGGTGGCGAGCGCCAACCCCGGGTGCGTGATGCACCTCGCCGCTGCGGGGCTCGTCGTGCGGCACCCCTTCGAGCTGATCGACGACGCGTTGGGAGGACCCGGTGCCGGGTGAGTTCGACGATGTGCGCCGGCGCCTCGAGGGCATCGCCGAGGAGCTCGCCGACCTGGCCATGGTCCGCCTGCGCGAGTCGATCGACGCGGGGGGCACGGAGCTGCCCATCGACGAGCGCCGCCTCACCCGCGCCCGCCGGGCGGTGGAGAAGGCGGTGTTCATCCTCCGCGAGCCCGACGACGGGCCGGGTTAAGCGACCAGCGAGCACGGCCCGGCGTGGGGTAGGGGCCCCACGCTCGGGAGGAGGCCGGGGTTGGGGCCCCGGCCGGGGGAGCGAAGCGACCAGCTAACCCTGCAGGCGGTTGAGGGCGTCGATGAACGCCCGGAGACGTCCGTGGGCGAGACGGTCGAAGTGCAGCACGACGCGCGGGAGGTCGACGACGTCGTCGTCCGCGACCTCGGGCGGCAGCGCGGTCGTGGCCTCGAGGTGGCCGGTCGTGCGGATGTCGGCGAAGTCCGCGTCGAGCTGCGCCAGCTCCTCGGTGGTCGGAGCGACGCGCATGCGCACGACGAGGCGGTCGCCGACGTACCGGATGGAGTGGTAGTTGCGGTAGAAGCCGGTGAGCTCGTCGACCGCGGTCGTGACATCGTCGGTGATGCGGTAGAAGGCGACGTCGTCCGCGTCGACCAGCCCGCGCGCCGCGACCTCGGTGATGAAGCGCTCCCACGCGTGCCAATAGGTGCCTCCGGGCACCTCGAGGAGCACGATCGGCGCGGGCACGGCCTTGCCGGTCTGGAGGAGCGTCAACAGCTCGAAGGCCTCGTCGAGCGTCCCGAAGCCGCCGGGGAGGACGGCGAACCCGGCCGACTCCTTCAGGAGCATGAGCTTGCGCGTGAAGAAGTACTTCATCTCGACGAGATGGGTGTCGGCCTCGATGAACGGGTTTGCACCCTGCTCGAAGGGCAGGCGGATGTTGACTCCCAGCGAGTGCTCGAGACCCGCGCCCTCTGCACCCGCGGCCATGATGCCCGGCCCCGCGCCCGTGACGACCATCCACCCACGCGAGGCGAGCGCGGCGGCGAGGTCGCGGGTCTGCGCGTACAGCGGGTCGTCGGGAAGCGTGCGCGCGGACCCGAAGATCGTCACCTTCGGCGTGTTCTGGTACGGCGCGAACACCTTGAAGGCGCTGCGCATCTCCTTCAGCGCGGCGTTGGTGATCTTCAGGTTGAGCCGCTCGGCGCCGTCCTGGGCGAGGCGCACCACCGAGCTCAGGATCTCGAACAGCTGATCGCGGTTCGGCTCGACGCCCGCCGCGTCGAGCAGCTCGACGAGACGACGGTCGAGATCGGGATCGCCGGTGCGGTGGCGGGGCAGGCGCTCGGACTTCATGCCGCGGTCACTCTTTCACGCATCGGCCGTCGTTACGCTGACCTGATGACGCGGACCTGCTCGTTCTGCGGCGCCGTCGCCGAGGCGCCCGACGAGGGCATGCCCGCAGGCTGGTCGTTCGCGGTCGAAGCTGGGCGCGTCACGTGGCTCTGCACCGACTGCGCGCGCGTCAACATCCGGGCAATCGAGGGCAAGCTGTCCGAGGAGTACTGGCAGTAACGGGTTGCCACCGCGTCAGTGGACGCGCCGGATGAGCCCGGGCACGCGGGGCAGCACGAGGCGAGAGCCCAACCCGGCCAGCAGCAGGGCCCGGCGGCGGTGCCCGTCCCACCCCAGGCCGTACTGGTCGCGCAGCGGCGCCGGGAGGAGCCCGACGGTGATCTGCCGCCCGAGCTCGGCCACGGGCGCGACCGGCCACGGCAGGCGGGGATGCAGGACGTCGCGGGCCAGGCGCCGAGCGGTGTCGCTGACTTCCAGGGTCGCGATGCACCCGCGCACGTAGGCACGGAACGCCTCGAGGTCAGGTGGTTGTGCGGCGCGGGGCACGCCGAGCAGCTCGGCGACCACGGTCGACTCGTCGTAGTAGCGCTCGGCGTCCGCGGCCGGGAGGGGCCGGAGGAACCGCTCGTGGACCCGCAGCGCGGTGTCGACGAGGGTCGCGTGCACCCACATCAACAGCGCGGGGTCGTCGGCGCGGTAGCCGTCGCCGACGACGTGCTCGTGCACCGAGCGCACCGACGCGGCGGCGGCACGAGCCTGCTCGGTCGTGCCGAACACGATCGCGAACGATGCCTCGAGCGTGCGCTGCAACCGGGCGAACGGGTCGGCGTGGAAGCCGCTGTGCTCGGCGACGGCGGCCGCAACCATCGGGTGCGCGAGCTGCATAAGCAGCGCCCGCCCGCCGCCGAGGAGGAGGACGCTCTCGCCGTCGACTCGGCGAATCACCGCGTCGGCGGGGAAGAGACCGGGTGCGCCGACGGAGCTGCGGGTCAGGCCGCCGCCTCCACCCGGCCGTACAGCGTCGTCCGCTGCTCGAGCGGACGGCCGAGGGGCTCGACGATCTCCCCGAACGAGCGCTCGTCCATGCGCTGGCCGTGCGACGCGCCGGCGGCGCGCGAGATGTTCTCGTCCATCAGGGTGCCGCCGAGGTCGTTCGCGCCTGCCGCCAGCACTTGACGGGCGCCGTCGGGGCCCACCTTCACCCACGACACCTGGATGTTCGGCACCCACCCGTGATAGGCGATCCGTGCGACCGCGTGCATGAGGAGCGTCTCGCGAAAGGTCGGGCCGCGACGCGCCTTGCGCTGCAGGTAGATCGGAGCCGCCATGTGCACGAACGGCAGGGGCACGAACTCGGTGAAGCCCCCGGTCTCCTTCTGCAGGGCGCGGGTGCGCACCAGATGACGGGCCCAGTGCACCGGTCGCTCGATCGAGCCGAACATGATCGTGATGTTCGAGCGCAGGCCGACACCGTGGGCGGTGCGGTGCGCGTCGAGCCACTCCTCGGTGTCGATCTTGTCGGGGCACAGGGCGGCGCGCACCTCGTCGTCGAGGATCTCGGCCGCGGTGCCGGGGAGGCTCTTGAGGCCGACGTCGATGAGCCGCTGCAGGTAGACCGCCAACGGCTCGCCCAGGCGCCGAGCGCCTTCCGTGACCTCCAGCGCGGTGAACCCGTGCACGTGGATCGCGGGGGCGACGGCCTTCACCGCCCGGCACACGTCGATGTAGTAGTCGCCGTCGAAGCTCGGGTGGATGCCGCCCTGGAGGCAGACCTCGGTGGCGCCGAAATCGACCGCCTCGAGCACTCGACGCTGGATCTCGTCGATACCGAGCAGGTAGGGATCGCCGCGCAGGTTGAGCGAGAGCGGCCCCTTCGAGAACGCGCAGAACCGGCACTTGAACGTGCAGATGTTGGTGTAGTTGATGTTGCGGTTGGCGACCCAGGTGACGACATCGCCGACGGCGCGGCGCCGGAGGTCGTCTGCCACCTCGGCGACCGCCGCCACCTCGGCCCCCCGCGCCGAGAACAGCGCGACGAGCTCGTCGACGTCGGGCTCCTGGCCCAACAGCACGCCGGCGAGCGTCTCGCCGACCGCGCCGCCGGCGCGCGGAGATGCGGGGAGCAGACGCGGAGGCGGGCCCTCGCCCCCCGAGTACCACACGGGATCGTCGCGTCCCAACCCCTCGGCATCGGCGCGGTCGAGGACCGGGAACTGCATCGCCGGATCGAGCCAGCGCTCGGGAGCGTGCGCCATCTCGGGGTAGATCGTGAGGCGGGGCGCGAGGGTGAAGCCGGCCGCCTCGGTTACTTCGCGCAGACGGTCGAGCGCGGGCCACGGGCGCTCCGGGTTGACGTGGTCGGGGGTCACCGGCGACACGCCGCCCCAGTCGTCGATGCCCGCGCCCAGCAGGCGGCCGAAGTCCTCCGAGAGGTTCGGCGGGGCCTGCACGTGCACGTCGGGCGGCAGGACGAGCCGGGCCAGCGCGATCGCCTCCAGGTACACATCGTCGGGGCACGGCGGCGCGGCGTGCATCGTGGTGCCGGGCTTGGGCAGGAAGTTCTGGACGATCACCTCTTGCACGTGGCCGTGACGGTGATGCGAGGCCGCGATCGCCTCGAGCGCGTCGACGCGCGCCGCTCGCGTCTCGCCGATGCCGACGAGGATGCCGGTGGTGAACGGGATGGCGAGCTCGCCCGCGGCGTCGAGCGTGGCCAAACGGCGTTGGGGCGTCTTGTCGGGCGAGCCGCGGTGACAGTCGAGCGCGGGGTCGAGCGACTCCAGCATCATGCCCTGCGACGCGCTCACCGGCCGCAGCGCCGCCAGCTCGTCGCGGAAGAGCGCACCCGCGTTGGCGTGTGGCAGCAGACCCGTCTCCTTCACCACGAGCCGGCACATGGCGGCGAGGTAGTCGAGGGTCGAGGTGTAGCCGCGCTCGGCCAACCACGCGGCGGCCACCGGATAGCGCGCCTCCGGGCGCTCGCCCAGGGTGAACAGGGCCTCGTGACATCCAGCCGCGGCACCCGCGCGCGCGATCGCGAGAACGTCGTCGGGAGCGAGGTACGGCGACTCGATGCGCGCCGGGGCCTTCGCGAACGTGCAGTAGCCGCACCGGTCGCGGCACAGCTGGGTCAGCGGGATGAAGACCTTCGGGGAGTACGTGATCCTCGTGCCGTGGGCGTCGTCGCGCACCTCCGCCGCGAGCGCGAGGAGGTCCGGGAGGGTCGCTCCCGCCAGGTCCGGGGTCATGGATGTCACCCTATTGCGGCCCGGCGAGCAATGGTGACGAGTTCGGGGAGACGACTTCGGGGAGACGACTTCGGGGAGACGACTTCAGGGGAGGGAGCCCGTGATGCCGAGCACGCGCACGATGACGGCTCGCCGGGTCCGTCGGCTGAGCGCCGTCGTCGTGGCGTGCGCGCTCGTCGCCGGCTGCGGTGGCGGTGGCACGCGGAAGCAGGAGCTGTCTCAGGCCGATCAGGCCCGCGCCGTGCGCATCAACTTCACCGGCGCGGACTTCCCCGCGGGCTGGTCGAAGGCGGCGGCGGTGGGCACCGCCGGGGAGGGCGGCAGCGACGAGGTCGACCGCACCATCGAGGACTGCCTCGCGCAGGAGCAGGACGCCTCGGCCGCAACCGCCGGCGCCAGCTCGGAGGGGTTCGTGCTCGGAGCGCTGCACGTCAGCTCAAACGTGACGTTCGCCCCCTCGGTGGCCGCCGCCCGGTCGGACCTGGCGGGGTTGAAGACGGCGCGCGCGCAGTTCTGCTTCAAGCAGGCCATCCAGAGCACGACGCGCGAGCTGGAGCCGGTGCCCACGTCGGTGGACCAGACCACGACCACGCTCTTCCTCGGCGACGTGCGCGTCGATGCTCTCCCGTTGACCACTCGGTACGGCGACGACGCGGTTGCGATGCGCGCCATCGCCGTCCTCCGCACCATCCGAGGTGAGGACATCCCGGTGGCGTCGGACCTGGTGGTGTTCGTGAAGGGACGGGCGCTGGTGTCCGCCTCGTTCGTGGCCTCGCCGACGCCGTTCCCCTCAGACCTCGAGCAGGCGTTGATGACGAAGATCGCGAGCCGCGCCTGACGGGTGCCCGCGCGCCGTGACCGGAACGGGGGGCCGCCTGCCCTTCAGAGCCCGGCCGCGGCTTCGCGGTCTGCGAGCCAGACGACGCGATCGGCGCGGATGCGCGCGGCGGGCACGTCCTCGCCGTTGCACACCGCGGCCAGCGCCCAGCGCCGGCCCTCGCCAGACGCGGTGACGAGCACGAGGCGGCTGCGGGCGATGGCGGAGAAGGTGAGCGTCATGCGCGGGTGCGGGTTGTTGCCCCGCGGGTCCTCGTTCATGACGACGAGCCGCCCTTCGTCGGCATCGAGCGCGGCGGATCCGGGGAACAGCGACGCGGTGTGCCCGTCGGGGCCGAGGCCGAGGTGCACGAGGTCGAAGTGCCCCAGCTGCGCCACCCGCTGCTGATAGGGGTCGGGCCCCTCGTCGCAGCGCATGGGGTAGACGGCGTTGGCCGCGCCGACCCGCTCGAGCAGCGCCTTGCGCCCCAGCCACTGGTTGGAGTCGTGGTCGTCAGGGGGCACACACCGTTCGTCGCCCCAGTAGACGTCGACCTGCCACCAGTCGATCTGGTCGCCACCGTCGGCGGCCAGGCGCTCGTAGCAGCGGCGGGCGGTGTCGCCGCCCGACAGCGCCATCGAGAACCCTTCACCGGGCCGGTTGTGGAACGCCTCGATCACGCGTTCCGCGAACTCACCCGCCACGTCGTCCACCACGATGAGCTCGCCGTTCACGCGCGCACCCCGCTCACGACACGAGCTCCAGCGCGCCCCGCAGCGCCCGCCGGTACACCGGGTCGTCGCCCATGCGCGTGAGCGCGTCCGCGAGCGAGCGCGAGGGCCAGCGGGCGCGCAGGCGCCACGTCTGGTCGATCGTGGGGCCGTCGTCGATCTCGACCGACGAGTGGATGACGCGCTCGGCCGCGGGTCGCGCCACCGCGAACCGTCCGACGCGCCCTTCGTGCTCGGCGGAGATGTGGATCGACACGTGCTCGGCTTCCTCGATGTGGACGTGCGCTCGGGTGAGCTCCAGGGTGGCCATGAGCCAACCGGCCAGGAGGTGACGGGGACCGTAGTGCCCGGCCACCTCGACGCGGGTGACGTGATCGAGGAACGGGCGCGAGGCGTGGCCCTCGAACAGGCCCGCCAACAGGCTACGCCACGGGGCGATGCGCACCCACGACAGGTCGGTGACCGGCAGGCGCCGCAGCAGGCGGGCCACCTGGGCCAGGGAGTCGGGCTGGTCACCGATCGCCCGGGTGTCGACGACGAGGCGATCGGCGGTCCGGAGCAGGGGATCGCCCGGCGAGGGCAGCCGGTTGGGCAGCCAGACGGCGACGGGGAGGTCGGGGAGGGTGAACGGCTCGATGAGCGAGTCGAGGTGCCAGCGGGCGGGTCCCCGCACCCGGAGCACGACGTCCTCGAAGCACACCGTCGGCCCCTGGTCGCGCAGGCTGTGCACGGAGACGATGGCGTCGATGCCGGGGTCGTCGTCGGTGTCGGCGACCACGAGGACGAGCGTGCGCGACGGATGACGGGCGCCGAGCTCGCGCACCGTGTCGATGGTCACGTCGACGATCTCGGGGTCGCGAACCACGGCCACGAGCGTCAGCACGCTCGTGCGCACGGCCGCCCGCTGCTCGTGCCGGCGCAGCTCGGACAGCGCCGCCGCGATCTGGGCGACGGTGACGCCGTCGCCCTCCCACGATCCGAGCGTCGTGATCGGCGCGCTCTTGGGCTCAGCGTCGTCGGACCGCGGCCCGTCGGCGGTCACGGCTTCCGCCACTGCCGCCCGTCGCGCGCGAGGAGCTGGTCGGCCTCCGCCGGCCCCCAGCCGCCGGCTTCGTAGCGCGCCAGCGGCGCGGTCTCGTCCGCCCACGCGCGCAGGATGGGGTCGACGATCTGCCACGCCTGCTCGACCTCGTCGCTGCGGATGAAGAGGGTCTGGTCGCCGACGAGCGCGTCGAGGAGCAGCCGTTCATATGCCTCGGGCGTCTCTTCAAGGAAGGCGGCGCCATAGAAGAAGTCCATCGAGACCGACCGCACCTGGAACTCCTGGCCCGGGACCTTGGCGCCGAAGCGCAGCGTGATGCCCTCGTCGGGTTGAATGCGAAGGACGAGGGCGTCGGGGGCCAGCCCGATGGCCTGCCTCTCGTTGAACGCCAGGTGCGGTGGACGGTGGAACTCCATCGCGACCTCGGTGACGCGCTTGGGCAGGCGCTTGCCCGTGCGCACGTAGAACGGCACGCCCGCCCACCGCCAGTTGTCGACCTTGAGTCGCATCGCCATGTAGGTCTCGGTCTGGCTGTGCGGGTCGACGCCCACCGCGTCGCGGTAGCCGGGCACCTCTTCGCCCCCGACCCACCCGGCCGTGTACTGCGCCCGCACCACGTGCTCAGCGACCTCATCGACGGACATCACGTCCACCGCCTTGAGCGCCTTCACCTTCTCGTCGCGGATGCCATCGGCGTCGAAGGTCGCAGGCGGCTCCATGAGCGTGAGCGCGAGCACCTGCATGACGTGGTTCTGCACGATGTCGCGCAGCGCGCCCGCCTTCTCGTAGAAGCTCCCGCGGTGACCCACCCCGAGCTCTTCGGCGACGGTGATCTGCACGTGGTCGACGTAGCGCCGGTTCCAGATGGGCTCGAAGATCGTGTTCGCGAAGCGGAGGGCGAGGACGTTCTGGACCGTCTCCTTCCCGAGGTAGTGGTCGATGCGGTACACCTGGTCCTCGGCGAACCCGGCGTGCACCTCCGCGTCGAGGTCGCGGGCACTCTGCTCGTCGTGTCCGTACGGCTTCTCGATGACGATGCGCACGAACGCACCATCGGTCGTCGGCCGGTTGAGCCCGTGCTCTGCGAGCCCGCTCACGATCACCGGGAAGGTGGCCGGCGGCGTGGCCAAGTAGTACAGCCGGTTGCCGCTGGTGCCACGCTCGCGGTCCAGCTGGTCCAGCACCGATTTGAGCTGGTCGAACGTCTCGGGGGAGCCGTAGTCGCCGGCCACGTAGCGGAAGCCGCCGGTGAACGCGGCCCACACCGGCCCCGCCTCGTCGCCACCTCCCCCCAGCTTCTCGACCGCGACGCGCATGCGCTCGCGGAAGTCGTCGTCGGCCATCTCGGTGCGCGCCACGCCTACGACTGAGAAGCCGGCGGGCAGCAGCCGGCGCAGGGCGAGCCGCTCCACCGCGGGCATGAGCTTGCGACTGGTGAGGTCGCCGGACGCGCCGAACACGACGAGGACGGCCGGAGGCGCCACCTTGTCGCCCACCGCCTCCGTCAGTGGGTTGGTGTCGCTCACGCCGTTCCGGCCAGGCGGTCGCCCTTCTCGCGCAACGTCTCGATGAGCTCGTCGAACGACTTGGCGAAGGAAGCCACGCCCTCGTCCTCGAGTACCCGACCGACGTCGACCATGTCGACGCCGACCGCCGCGAGAGACGCCATGACGGCGCGCGAGTCGTCGACGCCCTCGTCGATCGTGCGGGCGATGCGACCGTGATCCTCGAACGCCTCGATCGTGCTCTCGGGCATCGTGTTGATGGTGTCGGGCCCGATGAGATCGTCGACGTAGAGGGTGTCGGGATAGTTGGGGTTCTTGGTCGACGTCGAGGCCCACAGCGGCCGCTGCACCCGGGCGCCCCGTTTGGTGAGACGCTCCCAGCGCGCGCCCGAGAACTGCTCGAGGAAGAGTTGGTACGCGAGCTTCGCCTGGGCGACGGCTGCCTTGCCGCGCAACGCCAGCGCGTCGGGCGTGCCGATCGCGTTGAGACGGCGATCGACCTCGGTGTCGACCCGGCTGACGAAGAACGAGGCCACGCTGTGCACCGGCGCCAGGTCGCCGTCGTAGGCCTCGAGGCCCGAGAGGTAGGCCTCGATCACGTCCGCGTAGCGCTCGAGCGAGAAGATCAGCGTGATGTTGATGCTGCGGCCCTCGCTGATCATCTGGCGGATGGCGGGCACGCCCTCTGCAGTCGCGGGGATCTTCACGAACAGGTTGGGTTGGGCGATCCGCCGGTGGAGGTCGCGCGCCGATGCGATGCTCCCCTCGGTGTCCAGCGCGAGGCCGGGCGCGAGCTCGATCGACACGAAGCCGTCACCACCCCCGCTCTCGTCGTAGACGGCGCGCAGGACCTGGAGCGCGTGCTCGATGTCGTCGATCACGAGGTCCCAATACGCGTCCTCGACCGACTCGTGGCGGCGGGTCAGCGCGTCGAACTGCTTGTCGTAGTCGCCGCTCGCGGAGATCGCCTTCTGGAAGATCGTGGGGTTCGACGTAATCCCCCGGATCCCGCACTCGACCATTCGTGCCAGCTCCCCGCTCACGAGGTAGCCGCGCTTGAGATTGTCGAGCCACGGGCTCTGGCCCTGCTCCCGGAACAGTTGTCGCAGCTTGGTGTCGCTAGCGCGTGAGCTCATCATCGACCCTTTGTCTTGGTGAGGAGGGCTCGGGCCCGCACCGCCACGTTGGCGGGGGTGAAGCCCAGGTTCTCGAGGACGACCTTCCCCGGCGCGGACGCGCCGAAGCGGTCGATGGTCACCGAGTCGTCCGCGTAGCGCTCCCAGCCAAAGGGGCTCGCGGCCTCCACTGCGAGGCGCGGCAGTCCCGGCGGCAGCACCGACTCGCGGTACGCCTCGTCCTGCTCGGCGAAGAGCTCCCACGACGGGAGCGAGACGACACGCGCCGCGACGCCGTCCGCCGCGAGCAGCCGCGCCGCCTCGACGCAGACGTGGACCTCGCTGCCGGTGCCGATGATGACGAGCTCGGGCGCGCCGTCCGCCTCGACCAGCACGTAGCCGCCCCGTTGCACGCCCTCGTTGCCCGCGGTGCCCTCGAGCACCGGCACGCTCTGGCGAGAGAGCACGAGCCCGGTCGGGCCGTCAGAGTCGACGGCGACGCGCCAGGCCTGTGCGGTTTCGTTGGCGTCGGCCGGGCGGATCACGCGCAGCTGCGGCATCGCCCGCATGGCGGCCAGCTGCTCGACGGGCTGGTGGGTCGGTCCGTCCTCACCGAGCCCGACGGAGTCGTGGGTCCAGTGGTAGACGACGTGCGCCTCGCTCAGGGCGGCCAGGCGCACGGCCGGACGCATGTAGTCGCTGAAGCAGAAGAAGGTGCCGCCGAAGGGGAGGACGCCGCCGTGCAGCGCCATTCCGTTGAGGATGGCGCCCATGCCGTGCTCGCGGATGCCGAAGTAGAGCAGACGGCCGCCGGGGTCGTCGTTCGACTGGACGCCGTGGTCCTTGAGGTTGGTGCCCGTGTTCCCGGTGAGGTCGGCGCCCCCGCCTAGCAGCCCGGGCACCACGTCGGCCAGCGCGTTGACTACCTGCCCACCGGCTTGGCGGGTGGCGACCGACTCGCCGGGCGCCCACGTCGGCAGCTTCGCCTCCCAGCCCGCGAGCCCGCGACCCGCGAGGCAGGCGTCGAGCTCGGCGCGATCGCCCGTCCACCCGTCGAGGCGGGTGTGCCACGCGTTGCGGAGGCGCTGGCCGCGGGGGATCGCCTCGCGGTACATCTCGACCACCTCGTCGGGCACCCAGAAGGTCTGGTCGGGTGGCAGTCCGAGGATCTCCTTGGTGGCGCGCACGTCGTCCTCGCCGAGCGGGTTGCCGTGCGCCTGCTCGGTGTCGGTCCATCTCGGTGACGGCCAGCCGATGTGGCTGCGCACGATGACGAGCGACGGCTTGTCCTCGACGTTCTTGGCCCGGCGCAGCGCGGACTCGAGCTTCTTGGTGTCGTTGGCCGCCTCGCCGAGCTGCTGCACGTGCCAGCCGTAGGCGCGGAAGCGTCCGGCGACATCGTCGCTGTAGGCGAGCTCGGTGGGACCGTCGATCGAGATGTGGTTGTCGTCGTAGACGTAGACGAGGCGGCCGAGGCCCAGGTGGCCGGCGAGGGAGGCGGCCTCGTTGCTGATGCCCTCTTCCAGGTCACCGTCGCTGCAGATGACGAACGTGTGGTGGTCGCAGATCTCGCGATCGAAGCGGGCGCGGAGCCAGCGCTCGGCGATGCCCATCCCGACCGCGCTCGCGAAGCCCTGGCCGAGCGGGCCGGTGGTGATGTCGACCCCCGGCGTGTGGTGCACCTCGGGGTGCCCGGGCGTGCGGCTGCCCCATTGCCGGAAGGACTTGAGGTCGTCGAGGGTGAGCCCGTAGCCGGTGAGGTAGAGCATCGAGTACAGGAGGATGCATGCGTGGCCCGCGGAGAGCACGAACCGGTCGCGGTCGGGCCACGCCGGGTCGGTGGGGTCGTACCGCATCACGCGCGTCCACAGGACGTGGGCGAGCGGAGCCAGCGCCATGGCGGTGCCGGGATGGCCCGAGTTGGCGCGTTGTGGGGCATCCATGGCGAGACCGCGGATGACGTTGATGCCCAGCTGCTCGAGATCGGTGTCGGCCACGGCTCCTCCCGAGATCGCCCGCGGCCACCCTACTCAGGCGGGGGAGGAACGAAGTTCGGTTCCGCCCGCGTCCCGGGTCACGCGTGCCGGGTCACGCTTCGGCGAGGAAGTGGGCGACGTTGCGGGCCGCGATGGTCATCGTCGCCGACTGCGGGTTCACGCCGGGGGCGTCGGGCAGGAGCGAGGCGTCGTTGACGCGCAGGTTCCGGAAGCCCCAGACGCGGCCGAAGCTGTCCGCGCCCGTCCGCGACTGCTCCTCGCCCATGCGCACGGTCGAGGTCATGTGGACGGTCATGAGGTTCGTGCGGCGGCGCGTGACCGCGTCCCACCACGCCACCAGATCCTCGGTGCGCCGGGCGACGAGGCCGTCGGCCACCGACGGGTACAGCTCGGTCGCCCCTGCCGCCAGGAGCACCTCGCCCAGGTGCACGAGCCCGCGCGCCAGCCGGCTCATGTCGGCCTCGGTGAGGCGGTACGTGACGAGGGGCGCCCGTGCGCCCGGCACCGCCATGACCCGTCCGCCGGCGTCGCTGCGGATGGCCGCGTAGTAGACGAGCACGTGCTCCCAGTTGTCGAGCGCGTCGCGGTAGTCGCCTGCTGATTCCGCGAGGGCCATGGCGACGTGTCCCCGCCGGCTGGCCGAGCCGCCGATGGTGAGGTTCGGCGCGAACTCCGTGATCCGGTGCATCGGCACGCCGTCGTGGTCCAGCGGTTGCGGGAAGCGGGCCGCGATCTTGATCGTGGGGTGCAGCTTGAGGCCGGCGCCGACGCCGTGCCGCACACCGCTGCGCTGCAGGAGAGCGGGCGTCTGGATGGCGCCGCCGCAGACGAAGACGTGATCGGCGTGGATGGTGATGTGCTCGACGGCACCGCCGGCGTGGCGACGACGGCACCGGGCGCCGATGATCCGGTCGCCCTTGCGCAGGAGCCGGGTCACGCTGCAATCGGCGATCAGCGATGCCCCGGCGTCGAGCGCGCTGGGCAGGAGCGTGCGCGTCATCGTCTGCTTCACGCCCCGACCGTTCGTGTCGTAGCGGAACACCCGGGAGAACTCGACGTTGCGCCAACCGAGCTTGGTGGCTCCCCGTTCCAGGACGGCCGACGACGGCGGCGGCGCGCCGGGCACCCGTGAGACGGACAGCTCCCGCTCGACGCCCTCGGCGTAGCGATCGAGCGTCTCGGGGCTGAACTCGTCGATGCGGTACGTGTGCCGCCATTCGTCGGCCAGGTACGGCGGGAGGCGGTGCCAGAGGCCGCTGTTGATCTCGGTGCTGCCGCCGACGCACCGGCCTTCGGCGTAGGCGATGGTGGGAGAGCCGAGCGCGGCGGACAGCCCCCGGTGGCGGTACTTGGCCACCATCTCCTCGAGCGAGAAGGGCTCGAGCGCGTCGGGGTCGACCCAGGGGCCTTCCTCCACCACGACGACGCGGCGCCCGGCCCGGGCCAGGGTGGCCGCGGTCACCGCGCCACCGGCACCCGAGCCGATCACGAGGACCTCGGCGTCGAGGGTCGTCATGTCGCCACGACCTGGGCGGGTCGGTGGCCCAGCTCGTGCTCCGCGAAGAGCACGAGGGAGCGGAGCAGACGCACGTACTGACGCACCGGGTCGAGCCGGCTGGACTCCAACCGGTCGAGCGACGCGCCGGGCGCCGACCGGCCGGCGCCGCCGCGAACTCTCGTCCACGCACCGAGGGCCACCGACTCGGCAGCCATGCCCGCGCGGAGGTGCTCGGGCATGGCGCGGAGTGTCTCGTCGACGTACGCCTCGACCTCGGCCCGCAGGCCCTCGTCGAGGTTGGCGGTGAGCGTCGTGACCACCTGGCGCTCGAACCACAGCATGGGCTCGTCAGCTTAGAGGGCGACCGGTTGGCCCGTCGCATCGTGGGTGCGACGACCGGCCCGAGCCGGCCGTGGCGATGGTGACCGGCCGCGAGGTGCCCGTTACGATCGGGAGATCGTCGCGCCGACTTCCTCATTGCCGCGCCCTGCGGCAGAGCCCGAGCCGCTCCCGGCGACACCCAGGGGTCGTGGAACGATGCGCCTCGCCCTCCTGCTCGCGCTTCTGCCGCTCGCGGTGTCGGCCGTCTTCGTCGTCGCGACGAAGGGCGCCACGTACACGCCGACAGCCGACAACGCGCTCATCGAGCTGAACACCCGAGATGTCGGTCATCACCCGGTGCTCGTGGGTCTGGTCTCGCGCGACGGATGGAGCCACCCGGGCCCCGTGCTCTTCTACCTGCTGGCTGCGCCCTACCGGCTCATGGGGAGCTCGTCGATCGCACTCTCGGTCGGCGCGATCGCGATCAACGCCGCGGCCATCGCCGGGATGGCCGTGGTGGCCCGGCGCCGAGGTGGCCTGTCGTTGATGCTGCTGACGCTCCTCGGCATCGGACTCCTCGTGCGGGCCCTCGGCTCCGAGTTCATGCTCGATCCGTGGAACCCGTACATCCCCGTCCTCGCGTTCGGGCTCCTCGTCTTACTCGTCTGGGCGATGACGTGCGGGGAGACGTGGGCCCTTCCGGTCACGGCCGGGGTGGGCTCGTTCTGCATCCAGACGCATGTCGGCTACCTGCCCCTCGTCGCCCCGCTGGTCCTCTGGGGCGTCGCCTGGCTGATCTGGTCGCTGGCCAGGGCGCACCGCCTCGCGGCTCTGGCGCGGGCCGGCCTCGTCACCGCGGCGGTGCTCTCCGTGCTCTGGCTGCCACCACTGCTCGACGAGGTCCTCCACTCGCCCGGCAATCTCACCGAGGTCGTCGACTACTTCCGCCACTCGGGGAAGTCGGCGCACACCCTCGCCGACGGTTATCGCGTCATGGGCGCGCAGTTCGGGCTTACGCCGGAGTGGCTCACCGGAGCCGATCCACCCAGCCCATTCACCGGAGAGCCCCCGTCGCTCTACTCGAACCCCATCCCGGTGCTGCTCCTCCCGCTGGCGGCGAGCGCGATCGTGCTCTGGCGACGGCGAGGCTCCGATGCGCGCCGGCTGCTGGCCACCCTGGGCGTGGCGCTGGCCCTCGGTGTCCTGGCCGTGGCGCGCACGCTCGGCGACGTCTTCGCGTACCGGCTGCGCTGGACGTGGGTGCTTGCCATGGTTGCGGCCGTCGTCGTTGCCTGGACGGCATGGACCTGGATGGCCCGGGTCGCGCCTCGAGTCGAAAAGCGGTGGCTCGTCCCCGTCTCCGTCGGCGCGCTTGCCGTTCTCGCAGTGACCAACGGTGTCAGTGCGGCCCGCGGCGGCGTCCCTCGCGGGGAGGAGTCGGTGCGATTGCGCGCGCTCATGCCCTCGGTCGTCGCTGCGCTTCCCAAACGCGATGGCGACGTCATCGTGCGTAGCTCCTCGTTCGTCAGCACCTTCTACGCGGCAGGGATGGTGCTGGCGCTCGAGCGCCGCCACCTTGCGGCCCGGGTCGACCCGACCCTCGAGGTGCAATTCCACGAGCATCGCGTCCATCGGCGGGGCCAGGTGCGGGAGATCCTGACCATCGCGACGAACCTCGGGATCGATGAGCTCGCCTCGCGATCGGATCTCCGGCTCGTCGGCTATACGGGCGTCGTCTCCCTCGGCGAGCGGGCGCGCCTCATGAGACGCGTGTCGGTGCTGGAGCAGGCGCACCGCGCCGGTGAGCTCGACGACCTCGGTTACTACGTCCAACGCAGCGAGATCTCGAAA
The DNA here is from genome assembly GCA_005888325.1 of Actinomycetota bacterium. Taxonomy (NCBI): domain Bacteria; kingdom Bacillati; phylum Actinomycetota; species Actinomycetota bacterium. Next base: position 23,064 of record VAWU01000025.1, on the reverse strand, counting down.
CGGCTCGACCGGCCCGTCGTGGGCGTGTTCGCGACGCGCGGCGCGTCGCGCAGTTGACCGCTACGCGGCACGCGGGCCGAGGAGCACGACCGATGCGGTGAACCCGTGCAGGAAGTTCCGGCCCCCGACCGGGCCGAGCTCGCCGGCGCACGACATGCCGGCGACGGTGCGGTGCCCCAGCGTGTCGGCGACGACCTCCGCGTCGTGGTCGGGCGCGCCGAACAGGCGCGAGCCCCGCCCGTTGCACGTGAAGAGCAGCGCGGCCTCGGCCATCCGCCCGCTCATGAGCTCACGCAGGTCCTCGTCGGCTGACGCCGCGTCGCGAACCTGGAACTGCGCGGTCTGCCCGACCTCGACCAGGTCGCCGACCGCGATCGCCCCGTTGTCGGGGTCGGCGCCGATGAGGTTGCGGATGAGGAAGTCGCCGCGGTCGTAGGTGGCCCGCTGCTCGTCGATCACGCGGCCGAGGTGCACGCCCTGGCCGAGGAGACGGCGGTCGTCGTCGGACGCGCGACGCGCGACCTCCTGCAGACGCTCGAGCGCGGGCCGGCCCGCGAGCTCGTAGACGATGTTGCGCTCGGCCTTGGTAACCGCGAAGGGATCGCCCACGGGCCGGCACCCCTGGGAGACGACCGTGGCCACGCCGACGTCGGGCCCGAGGAACGCGCCCACCGCGCCGTGGTCCACCACGCGGTCGTCGAGCACGAGCCGGTTGCCGCCGGGGCCGCGCGCCGCGGAGGCCATGCCCCCCACGACGGGCAGGTGGGGGAAGTCGTCGCCGGCGCGCGCGAGGAACGCGTCCGCGGGGAACGAGAAGGGATCGGCGAGCAGCAGCAGCGCGGACGGCGTCGCCGGCACCGGGTCGGGCCAGCCAACCAGGGTGTCGCCGTCGGGCGTCGTCTCCAGCCGGAGATGGAACGGCGCGACCGACCCGGTGTGACCCGCCCAGAGGCTGACGGCCGCCTGCTCCTCGACCTCGCGGTCGCCACCGACGACCGTCTCCGCCGCGCAGCCGACGAGCGCGCCGGGCCGGAGCACCGTGCGCACGGCGCGGGCGGCGTCCTCGAGCGCGCCGGCATGGGGCGCCGTGACGAAGAGGACCGCGAGGTCGGGCGGTCGGCCGGCCCCGAGGCCCTCGAGCACCTGGCCCGCGACCTCGCCGACGGCGGCGGCGGTGATGGGGTGCTCGGACAGTCCCGCGGCGTACGCCATGCCCGCACGCTAACGCCGCACCATCGTGCTTCCGACGCGGACGTCTCTAACGCGCCCGCTCGCCGTCCACCCACACGGCCGCGACCCCCAGCGACTCGTCGAGCGCCACGACGTCGGCATGGGCTCCCGGCTCGAGCCGGCCGCGATCAGAGAGACCGAGGAGGTCGGCCGGCGTTGTCGCCGCGGCGCGGACGGCATCGGGCAGTGGCACGTGGGCCTCGCTGACGACGTTGCGCACGGCCTGGTCCATCGTGAGCGCGCTCCCGGCCAGCGTGCCGTCACCCAGGCGCGGCGCCCGGCCGTCGAAGTGCACGACGATCTCGCCGACCGTGGCGGCCCGCCATGCGACGGCATCGGTGATCAGCGCGACACGCGTCGCACCCTTGGCTCGGAACGCGACGGCGATCGCGCTGGGGTGCACGTGCACCAGGTCGGCGATCAGCGACACCGCGAGGCGGTCGTCGGACAGCGCCGCGCCGAGGAGCCCCGGCGTGCGGTGGTGCAGGGACGGCATGCCGTTGAAGCAGTGCGTGACCAGGCGCGCGCCGGCGTCGACGGCGGCCTCCGCCTCTTCGAACGTCGCCGCGGAGTGGCCGAGCGCCACCAACACGTCTCGCTCGCGCAACAGTCGGATGGCGTCGACCGCGCGCACTTGCTCCGGCCCGAGGGTGACGAGCGCGACCGTCTCGGGCAGCGCCGCCAGCCACTCGAGGTCGAGCGCGCGCACGAGGTCGGACGGGTGCGCACCGTGCATCTCGCCGAGGAACGGGCCTTCCAGGTGCGCGCCCGCGATCGCTGGGCGCGCGCCGCGCCGGGCCGCGGCTTCGGCGATGCGCGCCAGGGGAGCGGCGAACGAGTCGAGCGGCGCGGTGACGAGTGTCGGCACCCACGTCGTCACGCCCTGGGCGAGCAGCAGCGCGTCGAGCCTCGTCCAGTCGCTGTCGCGGGCGTGCGCCACGTCGACATCGTCGACGCCGTTGACCTGCAGGTCCACGAACCCGGGCGCGAGCGTGCGTGGCGGGACGGGTCCGGAGGTCGGCGCGACGGTGACGATGCGGCCCCGGTCGATCTCGACGACACCGGGCTCGAGCACGCGGTCGGGTGTGATGACCCTCGCCGCGGCCAGCGTGGTCATGAGCTCAGGCGGCGACCGCTTGCTTCAGCTTGGGCTGCGCGTGACGGACGTTTGCCCACCCGCGTCGCACGAGGAAGCGGATGACCGGCCACGCGGGATCGACCTCGCCCCGGCCCATCGACAGCCGGGCGGAGGTGGGCGCCGCGTGGTGGTTGTTGTGCAGTCCCTCGCCGGCGGCCAGCCAGGCGAGCCATTGGGAGTTCGCGGCCCGGTTGGGGTGGGGCCGCTTGCCGAAGGTGTGGCCCACGGCGTTGACGGCGGCGTTCAACGACAGGTACAGCACCACGTGCACGAGCGCGGCGAGCAGCGCGAGCCACGGGCCGAACAGCACGCACAGGATCGCGATGCCGATCCCCAGGCCGAGCAGCGCGTGGTCGAACAGCAGGTGATCCCAGCGGTCGGCCGGGAGGTCCCGCGCGTAGCGGGCCACCTCGGCCCGGTCGCGGGCCACCCGCCGGTAGAGCACGGCGTTGAGGAGCTGGACCTTGGGGAAGCCCATCAGGACCGGCGAATGAGGGTCACCCTCCACGTCGGTGTAGGCGTGGTGCTTGCGGTGCACGGCCACCCACTGGCGGGGACGGATGCCGGTGGTGATCCACGTGACGACCCGGAACAGGCGGGTGAGGCCCGGTGTCACGGTCATGGCCCGGTGCGAGAGCGCACGGTGGAGCCAGATCGTCGTGACGAAGAGCGCGAGCTGGGTGACGAGGACCGCGCCGACCACCGCGGCGAGGGGGGACCTGAGCATCAGCCCACGGTATCCTACCGACCGGTCGGTAGGGACCATCAGTGGTCAGCAGGCGGCGGGCGGCTACCCTGCGCCTGTGGCGGCAACTCACCCTGCGCCGCCCAAATCGGAGATCCCGGCGCAGTCAACCCGAAGTGCCATCCTGGCTGAGGCCCTCCGTTGCTTCGCCGAGCACGGTTACGAGGGCACGTCGCTCAACGACATCGCCGCCGCCGTGGGGATCCGCCGGCCCAGCCTCCTGCACCACTTCCCGTCGAAGGAGGCGCTCTACCGCGAGGTGTTCGAGGGTGCGCTCGGCGACTGGTACGCCCAGGTCGAGGGGGCCGCCGAAGGGCCGCGCGAAGGCTGGCCCATGGTCGACCGCATGCTGACCGCGGGCTTCCACTTCTTCATGGAGCACCCCGAGTTCGTGCGACTCGTGCGGCGCGAGGCGCTGGAGGGGAGTGGCCGGCTCGGCGTCGAGCTGGGCGCGGTGCTCCAACCGCTCTTCGCCCGCGCGGTCGCGTTCTTCGAGCGCGAGATGGCGGCCGGGCACCTCCGGGCCCAGGACCCCGAACAGCTCCTCCACACCGGCTACGGCGCCCTGCTGTCGTACTTCAGCGACGTGTCGTTCCTCGAGGCGCTCCTCGGGCACGACCCGCTGACGCGGAGCGCGCTCGAGCAGCGCCTCGAGCACGTGCGTGCGTTCTTCCGGGCCGCGCTCCAGCCCGATCAGTAGAGTCGCCGAGCGTGTCGACGGCCGCCCCTGACCCGCTTCAGCTCTTCGCCGACAGCGCGCCCGACCGGGCCGCGGTGATCGAGGGCGACGCCGTCACCACCTACGCCGAGCTCAACCGCGAGGTCAACCGGCTGGTGAGCGGCCTGGCCTCTCTCGGCGTGCGGAAGGGCGAGGTGGCGGTGTGGTGCGGCCCCAACAGCCGCCAGGTCATCGCCTTCATGCACGCGGCGCGCAAGCTCGGGCTCATGGCGGTCCCCCTGGCCTACCGGTTCACGCCAGACGAGATGGCGTACGTGATCGACAACAGCGGTGCCGCCCTCGTCGTGGTCGACGCGGAGCAGGCGCCGATCGTCGCCGAGCTCGACGGAAGGGTGCCGAAGGTACGAGAGGTCGTGGTGCATCGCGGCGACCACGGCGAGTTTCGCTCATGGGACGACGTCCTCGCGCTCGGCACCGACGACGAACCTCCGCCGACGGGTGCCGAAGGCCTCGGCGCGACGATGATCTACACCTCCGGCACCACGGGCAGGCCGAAGGGCGCACGGCGCACGCGCACCGACCGTGATCTCGTCTTCGCGCTGTTGCAGGAGCTGCGGATGGGCTTCGACGAGGTCCACCTCACCACCGGCCCGCTCTACCACTCGGGCCCGAACGCGTTCGCGCTGCTGTCGATGGCCATGGGCGGCACCGTCGTGGTGATGCGGAAGTTCGACGCGCGCGAGTGGGTGCGTCTGGTGCGGAAGCATCGGGTGACGTCGACGTTCAGCGCGCCGACGCAGCTCAAGCGCATCGTGTCGCTTCCCGAGGACGAGCTCGCCCGGGCCGACTGCTCCTCCATGCGCACGCTGATCGCCAACGCCGCGCCGGTGCCGTACGCGTTGAAGCAAGAGGTGATCGAGAAGCTGGGTGACGGCTTCCTGTTCGAGGTCTACGGCTCCACCGAGCTCGGCGTCGACACCGTGCTCCGTCCGGAGGACCAGTTGCGCAAGCCGGGCTCGTGCGGGCGCCCCTACGGCAACATCCGACTCAAGGTGGTGGACGAGGCCGGTGACGAGTGCCCGCCCGGCGACCCGGGCGAGCTCTACATCCGCACCACGCTCGCCATGGACGGCTACCACGAGACCGCGGAGCAGCTCAGCGAGCTCGGCGCCGGGAGCGGAGGCGAGCCCGCCGCTTCCGGGGACGAGGCGTGGAAGTCGGTCGGCGACGTGGCGCGCATCGACGAGGAGGGCTTCGTCTACATCTGCGACCGCAAGAAGGACATGATCATCAGCGGCGGGATGAACATCTACCCGGCCGAGATCGAGGCCGTGCTCTACTCCCACCCCGACGTGATGGACGCAGCCGTCTTCGGCGTGCCCGACGACGAGTGGGGCGAGAAGGTGCACGCCGTCGTCCAGCCGCGTGCCGGCCGTGAGATCGACCTCGTCGCGCTCGAGGCGTTCGTCGCCGAACGGCTCGCCGGCTACAAGCGCCCGCGCTCGTGGGAGCTCCGCGACGAGCTGCCACGCACCGAGAGCGGCAAGCTGCTCAAACGCCTGCTGCGCGACGAGCACTGGTCGGGTCGCGCGTCGAAGGTCTAGGCACGTTGGCGCCCTCTGACGCGCGGGTACAGGTTCCGCCCAACTGCGACCTCACGCTCGGCATGGTGTGCGTCGACAAGCGTGAGCCCGGGCGCACGGTGTGGCGCATGCTCGCGGACGAGCGCTTCGCCAACCCCACGGGCATCGTGCAGGGTGGGTTCCTTGCCGCGTTCGCCGACTCGGCCATGGGCGCGAGCTCCCTCACCTACGCGCGTGAGCGGAAGGTCTTCTCGGCCAACGCCGAGCTCAAGGTGTCGTTCCTGAAGCCGGCGCGAGTGGGCTCGGTGCTCACCTGCACCGCGCACGTGATCTCCGGCGGGAAGCGGGCCGCGTTCCTCGAGGCCGAGGTGGTCGACGACGAGGGTCGCATGGTGTTGAAGGCCACGTCGACCTACCTGCTCGCGCCGCGGGAGCAGTGACCGCACGCGGGGCCGCGCGCAGGGCCCGGCCGCGCGCACGCTCGGCGCTAGCGACGTCGCTGTTCCTCGTCGCCGCGGTGTGTGCCGCGCTGTTGGCGTGGCCGGTGGGCCCGTTCCGCCCGCTGAGCGGGACGGCTCGAGCTGCGGATGCACCCGCCGCGGGGCGGGCCACGCCCGTGCTGAGCCTGCGGCGGGCGCCGGCCTTCCTCGCCCGGCTGGCCGCCGGCCATCGGCTGCAGGACGGCATCGACCGGGTCCTCGCCGACGCGCGGCTCGCCACGACGGGTGGACGGGCGTGCGTGGTCGTCCACGCCGCCGGCGGCCGGGCGGTCTACGCCCGGCACCCGGACCTGGCGCTGGCGCCGGCGTCCACCGTCAAGCTCCTCACGGCCGTGACCGCGCTCCGCCGCATCGGTCCCGACGCCCGGCTCAGCACCGACGTGCGCGCGGACCGGTTGCCCGTCGACGGTGTGGTCGACGGCGACCTGTGGGTCGTCGGGGGCGGCGATCCGCTGCTCGCCACGGCGGACTTCGCGGCGAGCGCCGGCCTCTCCGGAGCTCCTCGTCCTGCGTCCCGGCTGGAAGACCTCGCAGGCGCGATCGTCGCGGCCGGCGTACGCCAGGTGCACGGCCGCCTGCTCGGCGACGATCACCGGTACGACACGTTGCGTTCCGTGCCGACGTGGAAGCCCGCCTACGTCGAGCAGGGGCAGTCGGGGCCCCTCAGCGCGCTGATGGTGAACGGTGGCTTCACGCGCCTCCGCCCGACGCCGTTGCCCGCGAGCGCGCCCGCGGCTGACGCCGTGGCCCGGCTGGCGTTGCTCCTCGCTCAGCGGGGAGTGCAGGTCGCCGGTGTGGGCGAGGGTGTCGCGCCCCAGGGAGCGGTCGCGGTCACGTCGCTCGCGTCGCTGCCGATGCGTCAGATCGTGACCGAGATGCTGCGCGACAGTGACAACACGACCGCCGAGCTCTTGACCAAGGAGCTGGGCTTCCGGTTCGGCGGCGGCGGCAGCACGGCGGCGGGCGTCTCGGTGCTCGACGCCATGGCCCGCGCCCTCGGCAGGGGAGTCGCCGGCGGTCTCGTGCTCGCCGACGGGTCGGGGCTCGACCGCTCCAACCGCGCCACGTGCGGTGCGCTGACCGCGCTGCTCGACACGCAGGCGGGACCGGACGGGCTGGGCGCGCTGCTGCCGGTGGCCGCGCGCAGCGGCACCTTGGTCGCACGCTTCGCCGGCACGCCGGCCGCGGGCCGGGTCGCGGCCAAGACGGGCTCGCTCGAGGGCGTCGTCGCGCTCAGCGGCTACGCGACCGATGCGCGAGACGAGCGCCTCGCGTTCACGGTGCTCGTGAACGACCCGCGTGACGACGTGGCCCACGTTCTCGTCGACCGCGTCGGCGTGTTGCTCGTGGGCTATCCGCAAGGGCCCGCACCCGGGGAGCTCGGACCGGGGCAGCCGTGAGCGCGTGGCTCCCCATGTTCCCGCTCGAGTCGGTGCTCTTCCCGTCGGCGGTGCTGCCGCTGCACGTCTTCGAGCCGCGCTATCGCGAGCTCACCCGGCGCGTGCTCGACGGCGACGGCGAGTTCGGCGTCACCCTCATCGAGCGGGGGAGCGAGGTCGGCGGCGGCGACGCGCGCTTCGCGATCGGCACCCGGGCGCGCATCGTGCAGGCGGCCGAGCTGCCCGATGGGCGATGGGCGCTGGTGGCGGTCGGCCTGCGGCGGATCGCAGTGACCCGTTGGCTGCCGGACGCGCCCTTCCCGCAGGCCGACGTGGACGACCTGCCCGAGCCCGCGCCGGGGCCCGAGGCGGGCGCCCTCCTGGCCACGGCGGACGGGTTGCTGCGACGCACCCTGGGCCTGCGGGCCGAGCTCGGCGATCCCGCGGCACCGGCCACGGTCGAGCTCGCTCTCGACGTGACGACCGCGGCGTTCCAGATCGCCGCGCTCGCGCCGATCGGTCCCGCCGACGCGCAGCGCGTGCTGGAGACGTCGGGCACCGACGGGCGTCTCCGGCTCCTGGCGAGGCTGCTCGAGGAGGAGGCCGAGGTGCTCGAGGCGCGGGCGGCGGGGGGTTGAAGCTGCTCGTGCGCGGGCCGCGGAAGTAAGGTCGGGCGCCATATGGCGGACACGACCGGCCAGGAGAAGAGCCTGGCGACCCACGTCACCGAGCTGTACGAGCTCGTCCTCGCGTATGCGAAGCAGGAGACACTCGACCCGGTCAAGAGCCTGGGTCGCTTCATCGGCTTCGGCGTGGCGGGGTCGCTCGCGTGCGGTCTCGGCGCCGTCATCATGCTGCTCGGCGGGTTGCGCGCCCTCCAGACCCAGACCGGGACCCGTCTGCAGGGCAACTGGTCGTGGGCGCCGTACGGCATCACCGCCTTCGGGTGCGCAGTCATCATCGCCCTGGCCATGACCATTCGCGCTCGCAAGCCCAACCGAGGAGGACCGAGCAAATGACGCTCGTCGACAACGGCCAGATCTCGCGGAACGACATCGAGAACAAGCTGCGCGAGATCCGGGGTGACGTCGACACCGCCACCGAGTCGGCCAAGAGCGTCGGTCTCATCGTCGCCGTCGCCGTCGTCGTGGCCGTCGTCGGCATCGCGTTCCTCAGCGGCCGGCGCCGGGGCCGCAAGCTGTCCACCGTGGTGGAGATCCGGCGCGTCGGATGACGGCCGTCGTCCGCCGCTACCTGACGCGTAACGCCACGAAGCGCGGGTTCCTCGGCGGCTCACGGCCGTGGATGGCGGTCGGCGTGGTGCTCTTCGGAGCCCGTGTGTTCAATCGGTTCTTCGGCGGCGAGGCCAAGGTGCTCTACTCGGAGAAGCTCGACCGGGGGAAGACGCTCGTGATCTCCTACCCGGGGTCCGAGGTCGAGGTGCTGTCGCGCGAACCGCGCTGATTCCGTACCAAGATGGGGACGTGCGAGTCCTCTTGCGCAATCCGACGCGCGAGATCGAGGTGGCGGGGCCCATGCGCGTGCAGAGCCTGCTCGATCGGCTGCAGCTGAACCGCGAGTCGGTGCTCGTCATCCGAGACGGCACGCTGGTCACCGGCGACGCCGCGCTCGACGACGCCGACACGGTGGAGGTCCGACCGGTGATCTCGGGAGGAGCAAGGTGAAGTGCCGGCGCTGTCGGCAGCCCGCGGTGATCGAGGTTCGCCGCCACAACGCCGGGTTCTGCGCGGACTGCTTCATCCGGCACTGCCGCGAGCAGGTCAGGCGCACCCTCGACGACTTCGCGATGATCGGCCCCGGCGAGCGGGTGCTGGTCGCGGTGTCGGGCGGCAAGGACTCGCTCGCGCTGTGGGACATCCTCCTCGACCTCGACGTGCCGGCGGACGGTCTCTACCTCGGCTTGGGGATCGAGGGCTACAGCGACTCCTCCGCGGCCCACGCGCGGGCGTTCGCGGCCCGGCGGGAGGCGCACCTCGTCGAGGTCGACCTGCCCACCGATTTCGGCTATGACATCCCGACCGGGGCCCGCGCTGCGCGCCGGGCGCCGTGCTCCGCGTGCGGGCTCTCGAAGCGACATCTGTTCAACCAGGCTGCGGTCGACGGCGGCTACGACGTCGTGGCCACCGGCCACAACCTCGACGACGAGGCGGCTGTGCTCTTCGGCAACGTCCTGCGTTGGGCGACCGACTACCTGGGGCGGCAGCTCCCTGTTCTCCCCGCGTCCACCGGCTTCGTGCGCAAGGTGAAGCCCCTCGTGCGCCTTGGCGAACGCGAGACCGCGGCCTACTGCGTGCTGCGCGGCATCGACTACATCGTCGAGGAGTGCCCCATGGCCGTGGGCAACAAGCACCTCGGCTACAAGGAGGCGCTCAACGCCATCGAGGACCAGTCGCCGGGCGCCAAGTCCGCGTTCTACTTCGGCTTCCTCGACCGGGTTTCGTCGATGTTCACACCGGTCGCGCGCGCCGAGCAGGAGGGGCTGCGCCGGTGCGCGCAGTGCGGGGCGCCGACGCCGGGCGAGGTCTGTGCGTTCTGCAAGCTGGTCGACCGGGCCGCGCGCTCCGGCGACTGATGACCGAGCGGGTTTGATGGTCGGGCGGCGCGGATGAGGGGGCCGTTCCGGGCCGGTGAGCGGGTGCTGCTGGTCGACGCCAAGCAGCGGCGCTACCTCGTGCTCCTCGCCGAGGGCGGCGAGTTCCACACGCACACCGGGGTGACCGCGCACGACGATCTCATCGGGCGGGAGGAGGGCGTCTCCGTGCGCTCGAGCTCGGGCGCGCGCTACATGGCGATGCGCCCGACGCTCGCAGACTTCGTGCTCAAGATGCCGCGGGGGGCGCAGGTGATCTATCCCAAGGACCTGGGCCCGCTGCTCATGCTCGCCGACATCCACGACGGCGTGCGCGTGCTCGAGGCGGGCGTCGGCTCCGGTGCGCTCTCGATGACGATGCTCCGGACCGGCGCGTCGGTCGTCGGGTACGAGCTGCGGGCCGACTTCGCGGCGCGCGCCACGGCGAACGTCCGGTCCTTCCTGGGCGACCAGGTGGACTTTCGAGTCGAGGAGCGCGACGTCTACGCGGGCATCGACGAGACCGACCTCGACCGTGTCGTGCTCGACCTCCCCGAGCCCTGGCGCGTGGTCAAGCACGCCGAGGCGGCGCTGCACCCCGGCGGGATCATCGCCGCCTATCTCCCGACCATCGGCCAGGTGGCCCATCTGCGCGAGGCGCTCGACCACAGCGCGTTCGCGATGGCCGAGACGATCGAGGTGCTGCAGCGCTCGTGGCACATCGAGGGTCAGTCGGTGCGACCCGACCACCGCATGGTCGCCCACACCGGCTTCCTCACGGCCGCCCGGCTGTTGAACGACGCGGCCCGGTGAACCAGCTCGACATCCTCCTCGTCATCCTCATCGTCACGGCGGTCATCGGTGGCTACCGTCTCGGGTTCCTCGCGCGCGCCACCTCGTGGATCGGGCTCATCATCGGTCTCCTCGTGGCGTCGTACTTCCTTCCCGACATCGTCAAGTCGCTGCAGAGCTACCAACCGTCGAGCCGTTTCCTGATCGCGTCGGGCGTGTTCCTCGGCGCGGCCTTCGTCGGGCAGGCCATCGGTCTCGTGCTGGGCGCCAACCTCCACCGCGCCCTGCCGCTCCGGGGGCCGCTCCGCCAGATCGATCGCGGCGCGGGCGCGGCGGCGGGCATGGCCGGGGTGCTGGTCACCATCTGGCTGCTCACGCCGGCGATGGCCGACGTGCCGGGATGGCCCGCCCGCCAGGCCCGCTCGTCACGCGTGGCGAAGGCGGTGAGCGACGTCCTCCCCCGGCCGCCCGACACCCTGGGCGCACTCCGGCGCCTCGTCGGTGACGACAACTTCCCTCACGTCTTCGGCCGCTTCGAGGCCGCGCCCGACACCGGACCCGCGCCGGTCGATTCCGGGCTCACCCCGGCCACCGTCGACCGTGTGATCGCGTCGACCGTGAAGGTGGAGGGGATCGCCTGCGGGCGCCAGCAGGACGGGACCGGCTTCACCGTCGCGCCCGGCGTCGTCGTCACCAACGCGCACGTCGTCGCCGGCGAGGGCGCCACCGACGTGATCTTCGGTGGCAACCGGGTCCAGGCGTCCGTCTCGTCGTTCGACACTGATCGCGACCTGGCCGTGCTCCGGGTGCCCCGCCTCGGGCTCCAGCCGTTGCCGATCGCGTCGGCCGACGTCGGCGCGAGAGGCGCGGTGTTCGGCCATCCGCGCGGACAGGACGAGGTCGCGGTCTCGCCATCGGTCATCCGCCAGCACGTCGAGGCGGTCGGCCGCGACCTCTACGACTCGCACACGACCCGGCGCCAGGTCTTCATCCTCGCGGCCGACCTCGAGCCGGGTGACTCCGGTGGGCCGTTGGTCGACACCGCGGGGAGGGTGGTCGGCGTGGCCTTCGCCATCGCGCCCGACCGCCCGGGAACGGCCTACGCGCTGACCGACGTGGAGCTCAGAGCCGCGATCGCCACGCCCAACGGGCAACGCGCGACGGGACCCTGCCTGACGTCGTGACCGACTCCGCGCCGACCGACCTCGCCCGCTACTCGACCTCGATGAAGATGCACTCCCCGGGGCATTCCTCGGCCGACTCGATGGTCGCTTCCTCCATGCCCGCCGGCACCGCGGCCAGGCCCTGGACCCCACCCGGGTCGCTGAAGACCTTGCTGCCTTCCTTCACGTAGGCGAGGCCGTCGTCGAGAAGGGTGAAGACGTCGGGGGCGATCTCCTCGCAGAGACCGTCGCCCGTACAAAGATCCTGATCGATCCAGACCTTCATGGCCATGCGCCGAACTGCCTTCCGTGATGGGGGCTCGTCACGCTGTCGCGCCGAACGTACCGATGCCCCGGTGCCCTGTCAATTTACCAGGCCAACGCGAGGAAAACTCGAGTCAACCCCGGGTGTCAAACGCCCGAGGAAGAAGAGGGGCCGGTGTATGTTGGCCTCGAGGCCCCCGTCGAGGAGGTGGTTCCCGCGTCCGACTCCGAGTACGAACGTCGCCTGGGTGCCTATGAGCAGCAGGTCGCCGCCCTCCTCGAGCAGGCGAAGTCGCTCGAGGAAGAGGTCGTGCAGCTGCGCCGCAAGCTGCAGGAGGCACCCAAGCGCGTCCGCACGCTCGAGGAGCGGCTGCTCGAGACCAAGGGACAGCTGGCCCAGGCCGTCTCGCAGAACGAGAAGCTCTCGTACACCCTCCGCGAGGCGCGCGAGCACATCTCGGAGCTGCGCGAGGAGGTCGAGAAGCTCACCCAGCCACCGTCCGCCTACGGCACGTTCCTGGCCCGCAACGACGACGGCACGGTCGACGTCTTCTCCGGCGGCCGGAAGATGCGCGTCGCGCTGCACCCGGAGCTCGACACCGAAGACCTGCGCCGGGGGCAGGAGGTCGTGCTCAACGAGTCGCTCAACGTCGTGCTGGCGCGGAGTACCGAGGTGTCGGGCGAGGTCGTCACCCTCAAGGAGATGCTCGACGACGGCGCGCGTGCTCTCATCGTCGGCCGGGCCGACGAGGAGCGCGTGGTCGAGCTGGCCGACGAGCTGCTGGGTCAGAAGTTGCGGGCCGGCG